>JAJSAH010000016.1 GCA_024274875.1 archaeon | reverse complement strand
TTCGGTGAGGATGTGAGATACTGCAAATAGTAAAGCATGATTGAAAAAAAGAATAATTGTATCAGAGATAGGATTGCGCTTGAGTACCTAAGCTGAAATACGAAATATGAAGTTGCAAAAATGATGATGAACACTGCTGAATATCCTATTATCAAAAGGTTTAAGCTGCCAGTAATAAAATAAACCGAGTAAATAAGCAAATACATGAACGATGCTATGAGCATTAAAAAAAATGACCTTTTGAGGAGCACCCTCGCATAAAGCCTGAATATTAAAGCTGATAGAGTAGCAGGGACAGCAAATAACAACAATGATGTAAGAATGGATTGGAAAATATTGTTTATATTCTGCATGAAATGCAGAAATGCCGCAAATAATAATGAAAGAGCTATCAAAGTTATAAACAGGTACCGCGAGTGCGGTAAGGAAATGAAATAGTTAGTAAGGCTCGCAGCATTATTAAAGTCGTCGGCCATATCAGAAGAAGACATGAAATAATATATTGAAAGAAATAATTAAAAATCAGATATTATACTGGTTTTTAAGGACTTCCTTCTCTTTGCGCGTGTACTGAAGCTCTGGGACAAAATCGTAATCTAGAATGCGGCTCTGCACGCCTAGCATAACCGCAGTGACTAAATATGTATTCTGCAATTTCGGGTTTACCCTTGCGCCCCATAATATATCTGCATCCTCAGCTAAATGTTTTCCTATGCCTTCTCCAATTGCAGTTGCATCGCCCAAAGTGAGCGCATCTCCACCGCTTATGTGAATGAGCGCTGCTTTAGTCCCGCTGTATTTGACATCTAACAAAGGATTGTTTAAAGTATTCTCAACTGCCTCTTCAACCTTATTCGCACCCTTGCCTTCGCCTATTGAGATCATTCCTAACCCTCTGTTCCCCAAAAGAGACTTTATATCTGCAAAATCAATGTTGATCAAACTTGGGCATTGAATCGTATCCGAAATGCCTATCACCGCATTAGATACAATCTCATCTGCAAGCGCAAACGCCTTGTTGATCGGAAGATTAGGCACATACGAAACAAGCTTGTTATTGTCTATGAGTATTACTGCGTCCGCATGCTTCCTAAGCAATGAGATGCCCCATAACGCTTTTTTCATGCGCGCGCGCTCAAGCGCAAACGGAAATGTAACCATGCCAACAACGCAGGCGCCCATCTCTTTTGCAATCTGAGCAACCACTGGTGCGCCTCCTGTACCTGTGCCGCCGCCCATGCCAGCAGTTATAAATACAAGCTCAACACCCTCCAAAAAAGATTCAATTTTTTGCTTATCCATTTCAGCAGCTTTCTGGCCAACCTCAGGGTAACCTCCACATCCTAACCCCTTAGTTAGAGAGCTTCCCAGCAAATGCTTCTTGTGAGCGCGCGTGATGTTCAAATGCATCCTATCAGAATTCATCGCTATCGTTTCAGCGCTTTTAACGCCTAAATCAGTTAAGCGCGTTATTGTGTTGCAACCTGCACCACCTACACCAACAACAGCTATTTTTGCATCATAATCCATATAAAACACCTCCAAACAAATAAAAAAGCAAAAATTGAAGGAGTTGAAAAACCCCTTCTTTCCACTCCTATGTACTTAATCCACCGCTTAACCAATCACTTCAATATCTCTCACAGGGCCCTTATCAAGCTCTCCTACGGAGAACTTGCCCATCACGCTTGCGCCAGTTACACCAGTAACAATTGCAACTATCTCTAACTTGCCATCATAATTGGGAAGCAAGCGCGCGCCCCATTTAACATTCGCTTCTTCATCCATTTTCTCCGAGATGAACTCTCCTGCCTTGATTGCATCGCCTAACGTCAAATCACGACCGCCGCTTATGTGGATTATTGATCCTTTCGCGCCTGCAAAGTCCACATCGAGCAAACGGTTCTTAAGCACTGATTCTGCTGCCCCGCGAACCCTATCAGGCCCTTTGCCTTCTCCAACTGCAATGAAACCTACGCCGCCCTCACCCATAATAGAGCGCACATCTGCAAAATCTATGTTAATCAAACTCGGCTGGGTAATCGTCCATACAAGGCCGCTGATCGCTTTAGCAAGAATCTCATCCGCAACTGCAAACGCATCGTTAATAGGAAGGTTCGGCACCAGCTCAACCAATCGGTTGTTGTCGAGAATAATCACTGAATCAGCAACCTTCCTCAAACGCGCAATGCCCTCGTCTGCTTTTAACCTCCTCGATCTCTCAAGAGCGAACGGGTATGTGACCATCGCAACCGTGATTGCTCCCTGATCCTTTGCAATCTCAGCAATCACAGGCGCTCCGCCTGTGCCTGTGCCGCCGCCCATGCCTGCGCAAATAAACACTAAATGCGCACCGCCTAACTCGCGCTCCAATGTCGCACGATCTACTTCAGCAGCCTTTGCGCCAACCTCTGGGTAACCGCCAGCACCTAAACCGCGCGTGATGCTCTTTCCAATAAGAACCTTCTTCGCGCGCGGATCCACAACATTCAAATGCTGCTTATCAGTGTTTACCGCCATCAATTCAGCGCCTTTAACTCCCGCAGCAAGCAAACGGTTAATCGTATTGTTTCCAGCTCCTCCAACTCCAATAACAGCAATCTTTATGGACTCGTTGTCCATAGCCTCTGCGCTTGCAGGTTTTTCAGCCTCCCTATTCCCAAGGGCAGATCTTATTATGCTATCCATCTTATCCCCTCATAAATATTCGATATTATTTATGAAGACATATATTTATATATGAAAAAATTTGTTGAAAAAAATGCGCTTATGCCTTTAATTAGCCATATTGGTGATTTAAAACCCAATTTTCTAAAATGAATGAGTATAATTGGTATATAAATAAAATGAAGCATTCTGAGACCTTATTTTGCCTTGTGAATTAAAAATGCACAGGTAAAAGAAGGTTAAAATTGGTTTTTTAAGCAATATAAAGCGCTATGCCCTTTATTTTTACAAAATAAACAGTTAAATAAGTATTTTTTTAAAATAATGTTGTATTAAAGCCATTTTAAAAAAATAAATCATTATAATTAGTTTTATTCAATTTAGAAGCTTTCTGATGCTTAGATTTGACAATACAGAGCACATATTTTTAAATTAGCTTTATAAGACCCCTTCCAAGTTCCGCAACATTTGCTTGCATAAGCGCTGAAAATTGGTGTATGAATGTGTATGCAGCAACGAACGATACAAAAGGATACAAAGTCATCGTAAGAAGAATAAACTGAATTGAGGACGCAATCGTCTCAAACCCAGAGAGCATAGGATAATTTTCCGTGATTGATGGGGAAGCAATCTCTTCATGCCTAAGTTTTTGCTGCACCCAATAAGTTAAGAATGCGCTTGGTGATTCGCTTTTTATCGCTTTAAGTATTCCGCCCTCGCTCACATCAAGCGATTGGTAATCTGACAACAGCAGAAGCGAAAGGAAAAACGGATATACAAAATACAAACCTATTGCAAGCGCTATTAAGTACGAGCCAACCGACCTTGTGAAAGGAAATGCGCGCAGCACTATGCCTGCAGGGAATGCATAGAAAAAGAATGATTTCATCAACTCCAACAAGCTTAGCTGAAAATATACAAAGAGGTATCCATAGTATAAATAATTTATGATCTCATGTATGAACTGCGCAATTTTTGTGAATGCGCCCAACCCAAAGCATACTGGCTTTGATTCTGGGAAGGTTGTGCATTTTGACCCTGCAACTGAGAGGAATGAATATGTGTAAAACATATCATCATACAACCCATTCAACTTATCCAAACGGCTTAATAAGTATGCTCTTGCGAACATCATATGGCTTTCCGCGGGCACCTGCTGGCGCGAATTTGCATCTATCAACGCCTGCAATTCTTGCAGGTTGTTCTGGTCGGCAAGCGCTTCAAAAAACCCATCGCTTAACCCCATCATTGAATTGATCATTCCTACTGCAATAAACAGAAAAACTGCGGTTGCAAGCGCTTGGAATGCCTCATTTGCAACCCAACTTTTAAGCTTGCGCGCATCAAAAAAAACTGACGCCATGTACAATAGCGAGAAAATAGTTCCCGATATGATCAACAGCGTTCCTGCAAGAGGATATGCATCAACCATTATGCCTGAGAAAACATCCACCATCAAATCACCCTAATTACCTGTATGAGATCTATCGGTTCGCCCATAGATGCTGTCAAAGTTCTCGTGAACTCAATTATTGTGATGAACTCCACTATTGGGAGAATCATCCCTACAAAGAAGAAATCTAAGTTCATCATTATCATTACTAAGAAAGTGATTATTGGATTGAGAATGAATGAAGTGAACTGGTTGAAGAAGATTACAGAACCTACTGTGAATAATAGAACAAATGAACCTGATATTGCCCTCGCTATGCCGCCGAACTTTCCAGGGATTTTGCCGAGCAACGGCGCTATGAACTTTCCAGCAACCGCCAAGGTTGTTGATACTCCTATAAACATCGTGAGCCCGTAATCGGGAGTTGTTGTGCCTTTTGCGATTATGCCGCCCTTTCCAAACTGGTTTGGATCTTCTGGGTCAATCCCTTCTTTAATTTTACACTGTCCATCTATGGCAACGGACACTTTCGAACAGCAAACAGAACTGTCCGCGCCGTCAGGTATATCTCCTGTGAGTATGCACGGCTGGCAATATCCCGCGCCCCCATCAACTATGCATTTGTTGGAATTGCATTCCAAATCAGCTGCGCATTTTGGGGAATTGTACAAAAATGAATTGAGCAGCCCCTCATCAGGCTTGATCACATTTGCAAGCACATAAAAATTGTATGAGAGAATTAGAGGGTATACAAAATACATCGAAAACACCAGCGCTATGAGCGCGCCTCCCATGGATCTAGTGGCAGGTATTGCGCGCAGCAGGATGCCTAACGGAAAGAATAGTGAAAGTCCTGTTATCTCGATGAATTTGAGCAGATAAAACTGCGCTGAAACAGATATTAGAAGAATCGTTGCTGAACTCAGAAGTGCAGGAGCAAAATTAAGTATTGGTTCGAAACCTGCGAAAGGTTGTATTGCGCCCATAGTTGACCCTGCGCCAACCTTTACTGAAGTTATTGAACCCGCATACAAAAGCTGCACGAACATCGATTTATACAGCTTTTCGCCTTCGTAATACAATATCCTTAAGTATGCTTCTCCAAGCTTAATCATAGGAGTGTCGTTCGGATCTGCGCCTATTTTGCGGAAGTGCGCAAGATTCTTGAGACCTGAAAAATCAATGCCTAATGAAGAAGGGGTTGCGTAACAGAGCGCTTCATTTATCATAAGCGCAATAATCACGACCACTGCAAGCGCGGCAATATCGCTTATCCCTGTTTTCGTCATCGCATGCAGTTGCGGCCTGGATAAGAGCGACCCAACCATATATATGAGAGAGTATAAGAATATGCCAATTATCAACGCAAGCACAGAATATGCCAACCAATCTATGTTGAATGAGCAGAAAGTTTGAGTTTGCGGCTGCGCATGCGCGAGAGAAACTAAGAACAATAACACTGCAAACGCGCGCAAAGCGAAGCTCGTATTAAATGCCTCTAAATATCTCTGCATCATAACAACCTCATAAGGTGGCCCAAACTGACCGGCGTGCCAAACACATTCAGCGAAATGTCTCTTATGAACAGCATAACAATTGTGAAATTAAGGAAAGGAATTATTGCGGAGAGTATGATGAACGATACTGCGGATTCTTCTATTATATCTATCAAATATACAAGCACTGCAAACCCAAGCGTCAGTGATGAAACCAATGAGAGCGTCTTCGCCATTATTATAAATTTGCTGCTCGCCGCGCCACCTTTAAGGAATAAATATCCATTAGCAATCATGCTGCCCAGCTTTCCAGCAAAAGCCAACTGCGCCCATGTTGGAAGCTTGTCCCATATATTTCCTGCATTGCTGACGATGTTGGCAAACTCTAAATTGCATTCGCTTTCCAATTTTTCTGCATTCATTGCGTCGCTGAATACCGCATACTCGCTGCTTGAAATACCTTCATACACGCGGTTGAACACAGGGCAGTTTCTTGATTCAATAACGCTGGTTATTGTTTTCTTGCTGTAAAATCCAGAGAACAGTCCAATTTTGCTGTCGTAATTATCTGCAATGTTTGTCAGCAGATACGCATCAAACGCATATACTGCTGGAACAATTATGTATGACCCAATTGATAATGCGATGAGTATATTCCCTGCATTCATCGAAGATGGGAATGCCCTTAATATCACGCCCAAAGGCAGGAATATTGGAAGTATGACTGATTCAATCATGCCTAAGAACAACATTTGGAATCCGTTTATCATAAAAGAAGTTGTAATTATGTTGAGCGTAACTCCTATGATATACATAAGGGGCTTCGCCGCATAAGCCAGGTTTATGCTCACAAGCGGACCTCCAATAGGAATTGAGTATGTTTGGTTGATGAGTGAATTTACCGACATGTTAAGTATTGTGAGAATAGAGAGATGAATTGCAAAATACACATAATTCCATACCAGCATCATCCGCGCTATGTCAAAGATGCCTGCATTTATATCCATGCCTTGAAAGAATACTTCTATTACCAACTGCGATATAACAGCATACATAACTGGAAGCGAAGCGATTAGCACAAGCGACACGATTGCTTGGTAAAATGTATCTTTTGAGAATGCGAGGAGTTTAGGACTCGAGAAAATTGATGCGCCCATATACATAAGCACTGATAGGAGGATCGCTATGCCGACTGCAACATATGCTGTTGCACTCTTTGAAATTATGTTAGCAATTTCCTGCGACCTGTTCGCTAAATCTTGCTGGGAGAATGCATTAGAGCTGCCAGCAAACAGCAGCAGCGCAAAGCAGACCAATGCGAAATAGTTACTTTTCCTGCTCATATTATCCTCGTTAATCCAGCTATTTCAACATCCCCTCCAAACAGAGATGATATTTCCTTAGTGGCAGATATTGCGCCAATTATAGAAACTATTGAGAAGAATGTTACAGTTACAAGCAACCGCGCAACAACCTCAACAAATGAGTAGTTGTGGTATTCTGGCGAATTTGGATTGAAGTAATCCGCGCTTGTTCCAAACGCGCTATTGCTTTGCGGGGATGGAAACATCTGCGCCTCTCCCATTCCATAACTGAAATCACGCGATTTTGAGATATACTTTTCAGCATATAAGCGATTTGCTGCTTTTCCAAAAATGTTTGCGCTTGGGTTCTCTTCACGCGCTGTTTCAATATAATCATCAAAATCTATATGTTGATCGCCGCCCATAACGCTTCCAAAAGTTAAGAATGCAAATGCATAATTGGCTGTATCTATTATGAACCTATGGCTGAATGTGCCTGCGCCCTCCAACACAACCTGTGAGAGTATGTACATGTACGGAAGTATGAAAAACAGGCTAAGCGAAATGCCCATAAGCAAACCGCCAAGTTTTCTAGTGAATGGAACCATTCTGAATACTAGTCCTATATTGAACATCAACGGGAAGAAGTATATTGTATGAACCACCAGAAACAGCTCCTGCATCTTTATGAACAGCATCGCTTTTGTGATAATTGAAAATGATTCGCTGTAAATGAACGAATGGACCGCCGAATATTTAAGCGGTGATATTGAACCAAGACCTACATGGAATGATGCGCCTGACGATGTTGCTGTCCAATCATAACCGCGCAACGCGCCCTTTGCAACAACCCTCGCGTTATTATACAATTCGGCCAAATGAGCTCGCGCAACTTTTACATGCGCAATCAGCCCCGCATCCGCATCGCATGCGCCTGCATACATCCCGCTCTCCTGCAAGGATAGGCAGAACAGATTGTTTGTTATGGGAATTATAGAGAGAACTGAACCTAAGATTATCACGGAGTAAATGGCCTGCGCAAACTCATGTCTTGAGAACGCCAGCAGGTTATCATTTAAGAGAAGTTTTGATGCCATGTACATGAGCGAAACGAACATAATATGTATCACTGCGAGCGCGACTGCAACAGGTGCGAATGCATAGAAGAACTCTGTGAACATCATACTCATTAAGCACTCACCTCTTTAAGAAACTTTATCAGCGATGTTGCGAGAGATATGGATAAGATTATTGACAATGCAGGCACGCTGACAGCGATGAACAAATATGCTCCTATATTGAAGAACATCTCTCTTATGCTTGCGTAGCTTGCTGCTGATATCATGAAGAAGATTGCATTTTCAACTGCCCGCGAGTATGAAGAAATTAATGTGGGGGAATGGTACATCTCCTCAGAGAATGATTCATATGTATGCAGGTTTGTCATCTGATCGTATGCATCGAGGGACACTACATAAAAATACGGGAATGCAACATACAGCGCAAAAATTAACGCCATTATATAAGTGCCTGCATCCCTTGTCATGGGAAACGCTCGCAAAAATATTCCTATCGGGAATAATATTGTAAACGCAGTATGCTTAAGTATAACCATTAGGAATGATTGAATGTATATGCTCGCAAACATTACCTCAAGAATGTATGAAACTACATTTATGCTCGCGTAGAAATACTTGAATCCAGCTCCCGGAACAAATGATATCTCTCCTTTTGAAAAATTTATGGTGAAATTAGATATGAAACTGCTCTCAAGCATTATCTGAAACAAGTTCTTCAGAGTAGGGTATATCTCCCCATATATAATATTGCTGAGCCGTGATGTTGCCTGGTCGAACAAATCTGCGCCGTTTGGACTGCATGACAACTGCATTGCAATGCCAGCGATAGATGCAAATGAAAACACCAACGCAAGCGTGACAAAGAAGTTGTAATATTCAGTCTTAGCATACTCAACATACTCAGGTCTGTTGAATAGTTTTCCAATCATATATACTAGCGTTGAGAATAAGAATACAATTAGCGTTGCAAGAAAAATATTTCCGAATATGGAGTTAATAAACATGTATGCGCAGCTCATTATACCAACTTCCCCAAACCCATTAAAGATGGATCGCCACCAATATTCTCAGCAATTGACCTAAAGAATGTGACGGTGATTATTATTGAGTATAAAGTTATCATGAACACAGCAATAACCCTCGCGAACAGAACAGTTACATTGAATTCCCTTGGATTGTCCACAATGCCTGAAGAAACACCTCCAAGCACCATGCCAACCATCTTATTGAAGAGGCCGATAGAGCCTGCGCATGACCTGTAATCAGATTCGCTGTATAGTATGAATGAGCTCTGCATGAATTCTTTAAGCGTATCATAAGTAAATTCGCTTGCCGAGGAGTATCCCTTCTCTAAATAATAAAGAGTATCGGCTGAACTCGATGATACCTCTGGTTGCTTATAAAGTGGATCTCCAAAGTATGACTTTGCCATCGTGCCGCTGTATGCATCGCACGCAAGCTCATCAAAAATGCCTGTGGAGATGTCTGATTTAATAGTGACTATTTGAAGCAATGCAGCTGGCCATCCAAGCGCTTTCTTACCCGCGCTCTTAAGCAGCGCGCCAAATGTCTTCTTTGCAGCCTCTTCACCTCCTTCCTTCAATGCCCTTGATAAAAGATACTTAGGAAGCTTTGCTGCTCCCACCTTCGCGCTGAAAGACAACATATCTCCAGCGACTCCTGCTGCATAAATATCATCTATGTCATCAGTTACTTGATTCGCGATATACGTTTCTGCAATCCTATTAAACTCTTCATCCCTTATCATCAATTCCTGTTCGCATTCAGTGCTATCGCACGCTTTCACGAACAACAAAGGTACTGAGAGTTTATACTCAAACTCATACAACTCATCAGCCGCGATTTCATTAACCAGTATTTTAGCGCCCGCTAACGGATTTAAGCTCGGAGATGTCAAATAATCAGCATAATCCTCGCTTGAAAAAATCCCGCTGTAAAACGAAACAGATATATTGTAAAACATTATCGATTCCTCAAATGAATCCTCATCCTGCACATCTCCTGCTCGAACATCATTAAGATTAATTGCGCAATCAACCTGCTCACCTAACGCACCTGTTCCGCTGCAAATTTCCCTGCCATTCTCATCGATAACCGAATAATTGTACTCTGGAAACATGCCTATGAAAGAGAAATTCACACCGGAATTCATGACCTTTTCATTCAAATCAATTATGCCTTTCGGACCAACAAACACTATATAATTGGGGGTTGTGCTCGGCATCCCGCTCAGCCAATCCACATTTATGTATGTCCCAGAGAACTCCTTCGAAATCTTTCCGTATAACTGGTCTGAATACGCAAATGCTGTGAACGCAGGAAACACGAACTGCAGCGCAATGAATATCGCTATGAGAGTTGATCCCAATCTTCTTGTTATAGGCAACGCCCTGAAAAACGCCCCTACTATGAAAATCGCTGGGCCGGACGATTTTATGAATATGAGGGCGCCTTTCTGAGCCATCAGCATGAGTATAACCAAGAATATTACTTGGTTCATTTGGTCAGCAACCTCGGCAATTTTGGTCATTCCTGGAAGCATGGGAGCACTTATCTTTGGGGATCTTACGCTTGCTGACCCTTCCCCAAAATCCAACATTGGTTTGAAATTTATGCTGGTTATGTATGCAGTCTCTCCAGCAACTGCCTCAAACGCATATGTTCTTAGGAAAATTGAGAACAGTCCTAACCTGTCTGTGGGCAGCGTTGGGTATTGAGATGCATCTCCAACTTCATAACCTTCGGGAATATCTCCGGTCATCACTGCATCTATGTTTGCAATTGCAACATCTATGTAATCGCTTGCATTTGGCGGGTGCTCCATTGTTATGAAAAACACCTGCGCTGCAAGCGCAAGAATCATCACTGATGAAATGAGAATTATTGAATACATGTTTTCATAAATTTCATTCTTTGCCCAACCAAGAGCCTGCGGAGTTCCTATCACGCTTGCGATCATATATCCTATCGCAGCTATCGTTAATCCTATGCCTATCGCAATAAATCCGGCCTGATAAATTTCTTCCGACATGCCTTGCGCATGTATTAAATTGATGAAAAGCAATAGCGCGGCAAGGTATCTTGCATTCATTGATTAATTTTATAGTGTTTTCTATTTTAAACCTAACGTTAAAGAGAGAGGGGATTGCGTGGATTTTGCTGAAATTGCATTAAAATGGCAAAAGAAATGGATGGACATCAAGATGTTTGAACCCGATGTGGAAAATCGCGAGAAGTTTTTCATAACTGCTGCGTTCCCATACCCTAACAGCCCTCAGCACATAGGCCATGCGAGAACATACACTGTTGCGGATGCATATGCAAGATACATGCGAATGCGCGGAAAAAATGTGCTGTTTCCGATGGCATTTCATGTAACGGGCACGCCAATACTCGCTATGGCAAAACGCATCAAAGAAAAAGATGAGGAACTGATCGACATATTCACAAATATATACGGAATGGACAGAAAAATTGCCGAAAGCCTGGATGATCCAAAAGAGTTGGTGCTGAAATTCAGTGCTGAAATTGAGGCAGGCATGAAAGAGATGGGATTCTCAATTGATTGGAGAAGGAAATTTTACACATTTGATGAAGAGTTCAACAGCTTCATAACCTGGCAGTTTCACAAGCTTAAAGATGCAGGATTGATAACGAAAGGCAAGCACCCTGTTCCTTACTGCCCAAAATGCAACAACCCTGTGGGAGGCCATGACACCAAAGGTGATGTGGATCCAGAGTTGGGTGAATATGTGCTTATTAAGCTTAAGTTTGAAGATGGATGGCTTGTCCCAGCCACGCTCAGGCCCGAAACAATTTATGGGGTTACGAATGTTTGGGTAAACAAGGATGCGCATTATGTAAAAGCGAAGATTGATGGTGAAGTGTATTTTGTGTCAAAAGCATGCGTGAGCAAACTTGGGTTGCAGGAGCATAAAGTAGATGTGCTGAAAGAGATTAAAGGGGAATATTTTATCAATAAAGAATGCGTGGTTCCAATTGCCGGGAGAAATGTTAAGATATATCATTCGTCATTTGTTGACCCTAACAATGCAACCGGTGTGGTTATGAGCGTTCCGGCGCATGCGCCTTACGATTATGTCGCATTAAAACAATTGCTTGGGGATGATGCGGAAAAAATGCTCATTTCAATCATAAAATCTGATGCTGAGCTGGGCGAATTTCCTGCAAAGAAGGTTGTTAATAGGTTGAGCATAACGGATGTTTCTGACCCAAAACTCGAAGAGGCAACAAAAATCGTGTACAGAAAGGAGGCGCATCATGGGAT
Organism: archaeon; assembly: GCA_024274875.1. Taxonomy (GTDB): domain Archaea; phylum Micrarchaeota; class Micrarchaeia; order CAILAH01; family CAILAH01; genus JAJSAH01. The sequence continues at coordinate 5,751 of JAJSAH010000016.1, read as the reverse complement.
TATGAGCGCAGGGGATGAAAACATTAAAGGAAAAAAAGTTGCTGATGCTAGGGAAATCGTGAAACGAATGCTTAAAGAGCAGGGAAATGCATTCGCAATGTATGAAATCATAAACCGCCCGGTGAAATGCAGATGCGGAGGGATCGTGGAAGTCAAGATATTTGAGGACCAATGGTTCATAGATTATGCAAATGATGAATGGAAGGAGAGAGCAAAAAAATGCTTGTCTGAAATGATAATTGTTCCAAAACAGCGCAAAAAAGATTTGGAATATGCAATCAATTGGCTGCATGAGAAAGCATGCACGCGCGAGCATGGATTCGGCACAAAATTCCCGTTTGACGAGAGCAAAATGATTGAGGCGTTATCAGATTCAACTGTATACATGGCATTTTACACTGTAAAACACCTATTGAAAAGGCCTTTGAGCGTTGACGAGTGGGATTATGTGCTTCTTGGAAAAGGAGAGGGGAATAGGGAGCTTGATGAATTGAGAAAGTGCTTTGAGTATTGGTATCCGCTGGACAGCAGGCACTCAGGAGCTGATTTATTGTACAACCACCTCCCATTTTTCATATTCAACCACTGTGCAATATTTGATGAGGGCAAATGGCCAAAACAGATTGTGATAAATGGGTTTGTGCTTATGGACGGGCAGAAGATGAGCAAGAGTTTAGGGAACATACTTCCGCTGAGAAAAGCGATTAAAAAATACGGGCCAGATCCTATCAGAGTCAGCGTGGTGGGAGGGGCAGAGTTAGGGGAAGATACAGATTTCAACAGCAGAATGGTTGAAGGCATCATAAGCAGATTAAAGTTTATCGAAGAAGTTGCAAAGCATGCGGATGAGCAAACCGGGAAGGGTGTTGAAAGATGGCTTGTTATGAGATTGAATGAATACTGCAGGGATGCAATCAGCTCATACGAATCTCTCAACCTGCGTGATGTTGTAAATACGCTGCTATACAAGTATGTGAATGATATTAAATGGTGCATAAAACGCGGAGGGGTTGTTGGAAAAGAAGCGATGGAATTATGGGTTAAATTTATGTCGCCAATCATTCCACACTACTGCGATGAATTATGGGAGCGCATGGGCAATGAAGGATGCGCAAGCGCGCAGGAGTTGAGCGAGAAATTGCTCAATGCGCCGTATGATAAAAAACTGGATGAATATGAACGCATAATTGGGCAGATTTGCGATGACATGAAGGAAATTGCGAAGTTGACAAACGCAAAGCCTGAAAAGGTATCAATAATCATTGCATCCCCGTTCAAAAGAAAGGTTTTCAGGTTGATAGGGAATGCAAGGGATGGAAATCAAGCAATCAAAAACATAATGAAGGATGAGGAAGTGAGGAAGAATGGGAAGATTGCAATAGGTCTTGTGAAGCGCGCGATGAAGTGGAAAAGCGAGGTTGTGCTGAGCGAGGAAGAGGAGATGAATGCAATACGCGATGCGCTGGAATTCATAAGCAAAGAGATTAATGCAAAAGTGCAGATTTTGAGCGAGGAGAATGCGCGCAAAGATGAGGAGCTCAAAAGCAAAGCTGAGAAATCGCTTCCTGGAAAGCCAAGCATATATTTTCATTAAAGGTTGGAGGAGAACCATTTCAGCATCGCTTCTAAAGATTCATCCTTAAACTGCTGGGAGAATATATTGTGCATCGCGCCATTTATTCTTAGCAAATAGGCGTTCGGAAGCGAATTAACAAGCTTCTCGCTCTGCGATATGGGAACAACATCATCTGCGCTTCCATGCACTATAAGAGTTGGTTTTGTTATAGAGGAGTATGATTCATACCCATTATGCAAACATCCATCCTTGTAAAAAGCATAGTTCAGTTTTATGTTAAGGCAGAGATTGCCTGCGCGAAGCATATCCGTTTTCTTCCATAAGTTTAAGTCAGCATGGCTGAAAACGCCTTTGAAATCTGAAAGCGGAGAACCAAGAACCATTGCTTTTACCGGCAGCCTGCCGCTCTTCATCGAATTTAAAGCAACAAAACCCCCTATGCTGTATCCGAACAACCCAATCTTTTTGTATCCGCTCTCGCGAAGAAAGTTTATTGCAGCTTTGCAATCCTGAATGGCTTTTGATACAGTAAATTCTGAAAAATCGCCTTCGCTCATGCCATGCCCGTTAAAATCAATCGCAAGCGCATCCATATTTATATCATTCAGCCCTTCTGCAATAACATAGTTGCTCTCCTTAGAAGCTAAAAAACCATGCAATAGAAGAACTGCTGTTGAAGTGTTTCCATGCTTGAATAGATCCCCGATTATGTTGCGGCCGTTCACTTGAATTTGCTCTTGGTTAATCATAGGAAGTCCTTATGCTAAGAGAGATTTAAAAATGTTATCCAATCTAAATATAGAACATCCCGCCGTAGCTCAATGGTAGAGCGGCCGGCTGTAGGTTTTTGTGCATGTGGTGACCGGCAGGTTAGTGGTTCAAAGTGAGGGCGCTTCCGCCCCTCACACTCCCAGGGAATTTCGCTACGCGAAATAAAAAATGAGGGCGCTTCCGCCCCTCACACTCCCAGGGAATTTCGCTACGCGAAATAAAAAGTGAGGGCGCTTCCGCGCAATATCATGGGTATCCGCTCGGCGGGATGCTAATTTATCTTATTTTAAGCGATGCAATGGCTAACTTCAAGCGGGTACGCCTCCAAAACATAATTCAATAATTTTAGCATTAACAAATTGATGGCCCATACATCCACACCATGCTCTCTATTTCCAGAACTCTAAGTTGTATATTGTAGTCAAAACCAAGCGCAGCCCCCACGTTGCTGTTATCATAAATTTAAGAGGGGGTGCAACGCAAACCTTGCACGTTATTTTTGCATTTAGCATTAATAAATCTGGAGCCATTTCGGTGCATATTTTTAAAATGTTGAATTTTATTATACCACATGGTAAACATATGCCATGTGTATTGGTTTTATCCGCCTGCTGCAATTGGAGGCATAGAAACATTCTTGCAATCCGTTAGCAGCAAACTTGTTGAGCGCGGAAATGAGGTTACTGTGATTACTGGCTCGTATGGATATAAGAGCGGTGTGGAAAACGGAGTGAATGTAGTAAGAAGCGAAGTGATGGAGAGATACAGGAAAGATATGGATAAGCATGAGCAGGAGAGCAAAGCTTATGCTTTAATAAGCAGGATTGTTGAAGATAAGAAAATAGATGTGTTGCATGTGCATAACTTCCATTTCGTGCATAACTTTGCGCACACATTGGCTGCAATAAGAGTGGCAAAGAATGCAGGAATACCTATAGTGCTTCATGTTCATGGAGCGGGGTCCGACCCTGTCTCAGCATACCTTCTATCCAATATCCCATGGAACAAGGTTGCGTGCGTGAGCAAGTATATTGCAACGCTTGCATATGATAAGGGGGTTGACGGCAAAATTATCCAAGCTATATACAACGGAACCAATACTGAGAGGTTCAAGCCAGGCAGAAAAAACAGCAAACTTCTCGAGCAGATAGGCATTAAAAAAGATATGTTCATTTTTGGAACGCCCGCGCGTTTAGTGACTTCTAGCGGGGAGATTGTAAGGCGCAAAGGATTCTTCACAATTATGAAAGCACTGTCCGTGCTCAAAGAACGCAGAGATGATTTCGTATGGATTGTTACGGGAGGCAAGTACCCAAAGAAAGAGATAATGGAGAACGCGCGCAAAAAAATAATGGATTATGCAAGAATTTACGGGATAGAACATAATGTGGTTATTGGAGTGGAGATACCTGAAGAAAACATGCCTGATTTTTACAACTCAATCGATTTAATGCTTATGCCGAGCGTTAACGAGCCGTTCGGCTTGTCCACTGTTGAAGCGATGGCATGCGGCAGAGTTGCGGTTGGAGCTAATTCAGAGGCGACAACTGAAATAATACGAAATGGAATTGATGGGTTCTTAATTGAACCTAACAACCATATACAGCTTGCAGACCTGCTGGCAAAACTTATGGCTGATGACGAGCTTAGGAAGAAAATTGGGATAAATGCCAGGCGGTCTGCAGTTGAGAGATTTTCTATAAACTTGCTGGTTGATGCATTGGAGAAGATGTATGAGGGATTGGTTGATGAATAAAATAGTTATTCCATGCAAAACCGGAGTTTACAGCTGCGATCCAAAAAGCGGGAACATCGCGATAAAAAAGAGGAGAAATCCGTTATCATCAAGAAATACTGATCAGAAGGCAGGCATATTCTGCAAAGATTTCAGGTACATCGACCTGCTCGACTTAATGATAGATAACATACCTTTCAACGGAAGTGTCTCGCGTGATGTAAGTTATGCAAAATGGGTTGGTGCGAACGCAACTCGAGAGATTGCAGGGAGCAAGCAATGCGACGCGATAATGGAGCGAATTGAATGCGGTTCAGAGTCTAACATAAAAATTTCAATAGGATTTGACATCAGGCACATATATGAAATAATATTTGGGAATAAGAGATTATACCTGAATGTGCAACGCAAAAACATCTCTATATCTGTTAAAGGGAATATAATTTCAGTGGGCGATGGGTTCAGGAGAATGGAGATACTCTTCACAAAGAAACCTGACGGAGTAGAGAGGCACGGAAGCGTTATCGAACTGTTCTTTCAGGCTAAGAAAATAGAGATTATGTACAGGTTTGACAAGACGCCGTTTATAGCATTCGATGAATTCACCAGCAGGGAGATGGATAACCTTAAAATTTTCAAAAGCGGATTTGTAAAAATAGATGTTCCAGATGAAAACATCACCGACTGCTTCAATAAGGCGGTTGAGGATATATACCTTCTGCAGTCGGAAATGGAAATAAAAGGCAAAACATACAATATACTGCACGCGGGCGCGCCAAGGTTTAGGAGATTTATTGGGAGAGATGCCATAATATCTTTGCAGTGCCTGTCATATTCAAACCCCGCATATGCGAAAAGCATGCTGAAAGCCCTTATCTCATCGATAGGCAGAAAAAATGATGCAACGACCGGCGAGGAGCCAGGAAGGATTGCGCATGATATTCTCTATGAGAGCGAATACTCAAAATCTCCTCTATATGACACTTCTGATTCAAATGCTCTGTTCTTAATATCGTTGTCAGATTACGTGAGCATTACTGGGGATACTGGGATCATCAGCGATAATGAAAGCAGCATTGAGTCAATCATAAACTGGATAGTTAAAAAGATTGAGAATTATGGGTTTGTGCCGAGCGGAAAGGGCGCATGGCTTCCTGAAACAAGTTGGATGGACACTGATGACCGAGTTGATGCTGAATACAAACAGAGAGGTCTCTTGCAAAGCATAATTGTGGATTTCCGAAGGTTTTTTAAGTTCAAAATGCGCGGCGGGCTTGCGCCGAAAGGCACAAGGTTTCCTTTTGAAATGCAGGTGCAGGCGGTCAGAGGATTGCGCGATATAAGCAAGTTCAGCGATGAGAATTATGATAAAATTGCAGATGATTTAGAGGATGCAATAGATGAGCATTATTGGAACGGCAAGTTTTACGTTGACCTGCTGAATAGGAAATATCACTGGATAAGCGTTAAAACATCGAATATGCTGTATGCGATTTTCCACGGAATTGGAAAACATGCAGACATAGTTCAATCATTGCTTACTTCCCGCGAGTTTATGCCAAAGAGCAATCATGGAATCAGAACCAGGTCAAAAGATGACAAGGATTACAATCCAAAATCATACCAACGCGGAGGCGTATGGCCGTTTCAATCATACGAGTTGGCGCAG
>JAJSAH010000015.1 GCA_024274875.1 archaeon | reverse complement strand
CGGCTGTAGTCTAGTCTGGTTAGGACATGGCCTTGCCAAGCAAAGGCGCAGTAAGGCTAAAACCCGGGTTCAAATCCCGGCAGCCGCATTCATTATGTTTCTGCGTCTGCATTGCAAATCAAAGATTTGCTACTCTCGTTTTGCTTCGCAAAACTCGATCCCGGCAGCCGCATTCATTATGTTTCTGCGCATGCCTTGCAAATCAAATAATTCTTATAGGTTTGAGAATTTTTACATAAAATAAGTACAGCAAAACCATTATGAACAGGAATGCAAAGAAATATAAAAGAACCTCATTCTCTTCAGGCTCGGAAAACTGAAAAACGTTTATGTCTTCCTCGCCGCAGTAATACTTTCTTGCAAAGTTTATGTGCAGTTGCAAGGATTCGTTCAGGTTATTAACATTCAACGGACTTTCAGTCAGCGAAGTGTGGTACCTTCCAGGAAACATCTTCTCCATATAGTATTCTCCAATAAACACCATTTCCATATCTGTAAGGTTTTCGCAGGGCTTCTGCTCCGCAATAATTTTTTTTGCTTCAGAAATGGCGTATTCGCGCGTTATGTTCATTCCTGAACTGCATATAGTAAGAATTAGCAGGAACACGGGGGCTGCATTCATGCTAAAAACTATGCAAAAAGAATTAAAAATTATGAGGATTTTTTCGCCAGCTCCCCATCGATTACCTGTTTAAATACAGCGTACGGCTGTGCGCCCACAACCAACCTGCCATTTATAAGGAATGATGGGGTGCCGCTAACGCCAGCATCTTTTCCGCTCGCAACATCATCGCGGATTTTTGCTGATTTGATGCCTGAATCAAGGCATTCGTTAAACTCCTGCACATCAAGACCTATTTGCACAGCGTATGTTTTCAAATCATCAATTGCAATCTGTTCTTGATTCTCAAAAATAATGTCATGCATCTCCCAAAACTTTCCTTGGTCGGCTGCGCACTCTGAAGCCTCAGCTGCCTTCTGCGCATTCTTGTGAAATGCAAGCGGAAAATGCCTGTATTCCAACTTCGCCTTGCCAGTGCTTATATACTCCTTTTCAATTAAAGGCAGCGTTTCTTTGTAAAATTTAGCACAATATGGACATTCAAAATCGCTGTACTCAATAATTTTAACTGGAGCGTTCGGATCTCCCTTGACAGACCCTTGCAATGAAACCTTCTCAGCAATGTTTGCAGATTCCTGCTGCGCAGGCGCTTCAGCGCCTGAATCCATCCCTGCAACAAGACAGGTTCCATTGTTGTTCTGGTCATGCACCTGCGCAAACATCGTTAGATATGCAAACGCAATCATGGCCCCTAATATGAGGCCTGCCACACCAATCAGCATACTTTCATTCTTCATGCATTCACCTCTGAACGCATTAAGCAGGAAACACCATATTAAACATCCTGCTAAAAAACTGAAACATCTATTAAATGTTGTGAAACTAGTTTCGCATACTGCTTTTCAGCAGAACTATGTTCGTCATGCCTCTCCGCCTCCTCTCAATTATGCCTTTCCCTTCAAGTTTATCGAGAAGGCGCGTAATTTTCACCTTGCTAAACCCAGTTGTTTTCACCAGTTCAGATTGGTAAATCGACCCCTCTGCAGAGCGAATCCTAGCGATGAGTTCTTTCTCTTCCGGTTGCAATTTTATGTTATTAAGTGCGGGTGCAGAGACCTCAATCTTATTTTCAGCAGAATCTTTGCGAAGAATTAAGTATAAACCAAACATAAATATGAAAAACATGATTGCAAGACCTGTATTGGTTTGGAAATCTATGGTGCCCCACATTGGGCACGAAGGCCCGTGAGAACATGAACCATTTACTATTTCGCTTAAAGCCATGTTAAAAGAGAATGTTATATAACCTACAAGCAAGGCTATGCCGACCATTGCATATCCTATCGTCCTATTATCCATAAATATGGTTTATGGACCGTGCCATTAAAAATATTTTCTGCTTGCCCAAACCTCTTTAAAGCAGTAAAGATGCAATTCTCATGGAACTTGCAAACCCTTTTTGCTTTGACTCATTTTTAAAAATGTTCTGAAAAAAGAATGTGGTATGTGCCTGCCAAATTTTATTTACCTAACCTTTGAACTTGTTGGAACAACACTTATAGGAGTAAGCGTGCTTATGGTGCATGAAAGAATGAAGAGAGAGCACAAAATCGATGAAGTAGTTATTGAAGAAATAAATAAAGAAAGGCTTGTGACAATCATAGGGATGGCACTCATCATTATTGGATATATCGTGCAATTGCTATTCAGATGTTAGCTAGTATTGCATCCGCTAAGCCTGCTTAGTTCATCAAGCGAAAGCTCGCCTACTTTCCGAACGCCGTTCTGGAACACCCATGTAGGATAGCCTGTTATGTTGGCATCAATGCAGGCGCTCGCTTCGCCAAAACCTCCTGCGGTGGAGCATTCTATGTAATCTATGTAATTCCAATATTCGCCAAACATTTTCTTTTGGTTTTGACAGTGCGGGCACCATGATGCTCCGTACATCTTTACGCCTTTTTCAGAAAGACATTTTGCAAAGCTCTCTGATGCAATCTCCACCGGCCCAATGCTGCGCGAAGCTTGCAGTGAAATCAGTGAAATAATGAGAATAATTATTGCAAAAATGACAAAGTACAGCAGTTCATTTTTCATGAAAAAGTTGTTTTTTAAAAATTTATATGTGTGCATAACCTATTACACATATGCCTGCATTAGAGCGCACTGATAAATACGGAGTGTATGTCATTGATGGCAAACTGGCAACAAAAAGCCTGCAAAAAGGATTTAGGATACATGGAGAAAGAATCGTTAAAATTGGAGATGAAGAATACAGAATATGGGATCCTAAGAGAAGCAAGCTTGCTGCAGCAATCAAAAGAGGGCTAAAAACATGGCCGTTCAAAAAAGGCGCAAAAATTTTATATCTCGGGGCTGCGGCAGGGGTTACGGCAAGCTTCATATCAGACATCATAGGAGATAAAGGCAGGATATACGCAGTTGAATTTTCCCCTGAATGCATTAGGGAACTTTTAATAAGATGCGAAAAACGCGAAAACATATGGCCAATTCTCGCTGATGCACGGTTCCCCGAAAAATACGAATATGTTGGAAATGTCGATGTGATTTTTGAGGATGTTGCGCAACCTGATCAAGATAAAATCCTCATAAAAAACTCAAAATATCTTAAATGCGAAGGAATTGCAATGATTGCTGTTAAATCGCAATCAATAGATGTTAGCAAAAAGCCAAAGAAGATATATGAACGGGTTATAAAATCTCTGAGCAAAGCGTTCGAAGTTGTGGAGAGCTTCACTCTAGATCCATATGAAAAACATCACATGTTTATTGTATTGAAAAAGAAGTATTAAAATAGAGAGAAGAATATTATTGATACAAGGGGAATCATGAAATTGTCATCGAATTTTGGTGGAAGCGCTTCAACTATCGCGGTGATGAATGCAAAAGGGACTGCAATGAACCCTATAAAGGGGAATGATAATGCGGCAGTTGATAGAAAAAATGCAAAAGATCCTTCTATAGTTTTAGATTTGTTTAATGGATTCTGAATTTTCCCTCCTTTTCCAAAAATTGTTGCGATTCCATCACCTATGCCTAAGGCAATGATAACTGCAATCAATCTGCTTGGGTCTTGAATGAACACGAATGAGAACAGCACGCCCATGCCATACCAAAATGCGCCATAACCTGGCGTAACTCCTGTGCGCTCAAACATGGAAAACAGTATGCGAGAGATTCTGCTTTCTTTACCTCGCATCTTATCATTTATTATAATAAGCATAAACTGGAGCACGATGAATGCGAGAAATTCTATGTACACTATTCCATTTGCGCCGTACATTTCTGAAAAAACTAGCACTAAAATGATTAGAAGCGCGCCAATTATAATGTGTAGGAATTGCCTCCTGTTCTCGAATGATGAATCCAGCAAATTTTTAGGTTTGGAGAGAGATAAGGTTCCTGTTGAAAAAAGCCTGTTCACAACGTCATATGTGAAAAAACCTATTACAAAGCTTGCCAGCACATCATTCACAAAATGAACTCCAAGATTTACCCGTGAAAAACCAACTATGAGATTCAACGCAAAAAAGAGCATGAATGCTTCAGTGCCAACCAAAGGAGCTAAAAACGCGGAGGAAATAACTGTATGGCCGCTTGGGAATGAGTAATCTGGAGCTGTGGGGCATTCAAATTTTATATATGCTGAATTAAGCGTGCAGGGCCTTGGAATTTGTATGTAATACTTGAGCGCAAACACAATCAACAGCGCTATAATTATGGTTATTATTGCTTTGAAGAACCTTTTTTCTTTGCGCAAAGTTGAAGCAAACAGAACAAAGGAAATTACATACAATATAGGGGTATATATATCTATTAAATATGAGAGAGTGGTGATTAAAGGCAGGTTGAGGGAAGCTATAAACCTCGTGACTGCGTCAAACGTGGGATGCATGAATATATCACTTCAAAACATTTAAAAATAATCCAAATATAAAGATATGAGCCTATCAGGTGGAGGGAATAATATGGTAGGAGATGATGATTGGGAAGATGAAATGGACGAAGATGATGAGGAATTTGATGATGAAGATATGGATTGGGAAGAGGAGGATGATTACGAGGAGGAAGAAGAGGAGGAAGAAGAGTAGTTATTGCCCTTTTTTCAGTATTTTCTTTATTTCTTCCTGCACGCCTGTGTTCCTCTCTTTCATTTTCAGTATGATAAATGAAAGCAAGATCACTGCAATACCTGCGAATATAAGAGTATAATCGTTCTGGTCCGAGCCCTGAGATGAGGATATTGCAGAAGCAAGCGTTAACGCTGATTGTTTTGCGCTGTAATATTTCCCCTTATCATACAGCGATTCTATGTTGTGCAGTTTTTTCACAAGCGTTTGCTTTTCTCCATAATCGGTTATTGCGCTTATGAGCTTGCGAAGCTCCCCTATGGCATCATTTGCGCTCTCCTGCTCGGTGCGAACATAAGTGGCTATGTTGGAAATCGTATCGTTGATATAACTTATTGCATCTTTATATTCCGAGGGGGAAGAAGGGTTGAGAGTAAGCAAAGAGTTTGCGTGCGCAACTAAATTTTCCGGGCATGAGGTTGAACACGCATCGCTCAGTTTTGATATGTGCGCTTTCAGTTTTGATATCGCTGATTTATAAGAAGATTTTAGAGATGACTCCCATCTCTTTTCATCCTTCTCAGCTAACGAAGTTTTGCTTTCTAACGTAGATAAGTTCGAACTGATTGCATTAAGGCGATCGAACAGCGATGAGTCAGCGTCCCCAGAAAAAGATATGGATGATAACTGTTGTTCTATTAAAGAAATATCTGCGGGAAGCTCATCTGCATATCCCTTGTCAATAAGGTATAGCCAACGCTGTTTTAAATCATTAGCTTGCTCGGAATATGATGAAAGTCTATCATACACTAAAGAATCTATCTTTGCAAGTTCGCGATCCGCCTTGCGCAGATTGGATAATTTTTTGCTTGAATCTATCTCATGCGCAGATGCATCATAGTACATCTTTGCCTTTGAAACAATATCGTGAACCTGCTTATCATTTACAGAAATCAAATCTGAAATGCGCAAGCGGATTGTTTTGTTATACGCGCTTAAAGTAGAATTAATGGCGCTTTCCCTTCTCCGCTGTTCGGATTTTTCTTCCAACATGATCTTAGCTTCGTTCGCGGCTTCATATGCGCTGTCGGCATCGCCAGCATCCAAGTAGCGCTGCGCTTCATCTATCCTCTCCTCTACTGATGAATCAATTCCTGAATCGTTGCGCAGCTCATCAATAATCTCCTGAACTGATTCGGGATCAATCGCTGAAGAAGAGTATATAGTGATGGAGCATGATGACTCGGCAGGCAGAGAAGAGAATTGTATAAAAAGCTCTGTTGAGTCGGGAAATGCTGCATACTCCTGTTTCAATATTGTGCAATCTAACGAGGATGCCGTTACGGAGCTTGGATTAAGTATTGGGAGATTTATCTTAACATATGCTTCAGGAACATCGATAGGGAGAAGATTGGAAACCCTACCGGAAAATGTTGATTCAGAAACTTCATCAAATGATGCGCGGAATGGGTTGCGCATAACATATTTTTGAAGGATTACATGCCTGCCAGGTGCGATTTCGCGATTTATGGTTGCTTCGCCAATGTGCGAGCCAACGAATATTCCATCTAAATAAAGCGAATATGCATAACCGCTAAAACGAGGCTGCACTAAAAGACGCGGAACTCCTGAGGATTTAATATTGTTGGTTAATGAAACAACAACCTCATTTGGGGATGTTTGCAGAACTTCCTGCTCTTCAGAGATTGTGCGGGCAAGCGTCTCGTAATCCTCCCACTGTATAATGTACTGCGCATTCTTTTCGTATTCTGGTATCAACACAGTAAGTTTGCCAGAAGAGTATGAGTAATCCATTTCCCATGGGTTGGCAACCTCCGCAGAATCTGTAATATCGTGCTTGAAAGGAATAGTTATGGTCAACGGTCCCGCATAAATAAGATCCAAACTGCTGTGCGTAGAGAACTCAACCCTCTTCTTTACTGGTTTATCCAAACACACTGAAGAGTTTGAATAGGCAACAAAAACTCGAGAATTAGTTTTGAGCGACTGCATTATAAGGGATTTTGAACGCATATGAACTTGAGAGTATAAAGAATTTACCATAGATGAAAGCTCGCTGTAATGCCCAAGCGCTTTGCGAATATTAATGCTGTCATCTGCATTCAGATACGGTTTAAGGGAAAGATACTCTTTGGGATATTCTCCATCTAATTCAGCCAAATACTGCATATATGGCTTAATTTCAGAAAACCGCACTCCTAAATTGGAATATTGCGCTCCGGCCCTAACATATATTCTTTCAGCAAGTTCCGTGCATTTCAATGATATGTTTATCATCTGAGATGCCGGAAGGTTTCCGCTCTCAACTTGGATTTTTGAAGAAGAGTGAAAGCTCCTCTCATAATCAACTTCGATGCCATCTGAGCTGGCTAAATCGATAACCTTCTTTAAGTATTCAAGCTTGTACAGCGCATCGCTCTTAGCATTACTGTAAAATGCCGCAGTGGAGGATAAGTATGATCGTGCAAGCACAGAATTTTTGTATGCCAGCTTTAGGTTGTTAAACCTCTCTCTCTTCGTTCTTGCGCGCTTATTCAATAATTGTTCCGCATCATCAAGCAGTGCTCTTGCGGAATTGAGCTGTTCGCTCTCTGCTTCGGTGGTTGGGATAAATGAATCTGCATCTGATAGCGCAGAAGCATATTCTAGCTCTGTTGCACTCTCAGCAGAGCTCAGCATAAATTCCCCTAACTGCCTTGCCCGGTTTATCTCAAAATATGCAGAGTCAAGGTTGTCGGCGGCATCATAATACATCATTATGGAGCGGGCAACATAACCCTCTGAACCTGAATTATAGGCAGAATCGCCGTCGCGAATGTTATTTTCCGCGCGCTTAAGAGATACCTCCGCATCTTTTATGTGGTCGTACGGCGCATCTATTGTCTGAATAGAACTTATTCTGAAATACACTATATCCGAATCCACAAATTCGCCATAATCTTGTCGAACTTCATTGAGTTGATTTTCAAGATCTGAATATTTTGATGAGACAGAAGACCGAAGGGACGCGCGCTCCTCAAGAACATCATTCTGAATTTTCTTCTCACGCAGGTAGATCTGGACAAGCGTATAGAACGCTGATTCGCGGCCATCAAGCATATCAAAAATCTGCGCTTTGCTGTTAGAAATTATCCTATCGTAAACAGATGTGGAGGTTGAATATGTTGAAAGCAGGGATTTAAGAGTTTGCTCGCGTTCAACCAGGCGTTCAGAATTAATGTTGGAAAGGGATGTTTTTACCCAGGAAATGTCATTGTAGCTTTGGCCTCTGTATGACTCAGCAGTGATTCCCATCCTATCCAATTCCGCATATTCTTGGTTTATCTTAGAAAGCAGTATGTTATAGCTTTCCTCGCTCTTTTGAACAGAATCAACCAAACCAGAATAATATTCTTTTATAATGTTGATCAATTCAAGACCTTCCGAAGTCACATATGCCGCGCCGCCAGATACAACAACTATTGCTATTTCCCATTGCGCAACAAGCGCGGAGACAAGAACGGCACCTCCTGCTATGGTGCCTACCCCAAATATGTTTATCGATTTCGCAATCATCTCATTTTTCGCATTTTTGACATCAAAATAAAGCTCATCTGCATCTCTCGCACGGCTTATTGCATCTCTAAGCTCGCGGGTTGTCTCAGCATCAAAATCATTCATGTATGATATGGATAGGTCGGCATCATCATCAAATTCATTCATTATTAGGCTTACTGCAAGATTCTGATCTATCAACAGCACCGGCTCCCATGGTTTGTTAAATGATGGGTCAAGATATGTAAAGTTCGCAGAGGCATGCGAGAGCGCTGAGAACAATATTAACAGCAAAAAAAGCCTGCGCATAAAAAATTAAGGAGATTATTTTTTATTAAATTACTTGCTCTGGAAAAAGTACAACACTATTGTCACTATTATCCAAACCACTATGGAAATCAATGTTATCTGAGATGCCGGCAATGGATTGAAATACCATACTGCGCCGGCAAACAATGCCGTCAGTATCGTGCTAAGTATCACGCTTACTGCAATCTTGAGCATGTTGTCCTCTTCCTCTTCTTCAATCTCTGCTTCAATTTCCTCCTTAATCTCTTCTTCAAGGTCCTCTTTTATGATTGGTTCTATATGCTCTATAATTTTCTTTTCTTCCTTTGTCAACTTTGGCTTTGATTTCCTGGCCTTTGGTTTCGATTTCCTTTTTGCGGTCCTTCTCTTTTTTGAACCTGCTGCGCGCTTGCGCACGCCCTTCTTAGATTTTGATTTTGACTTCTTCTTTTTTGCGGCCATATGAACACCAGATATAAATAGCAGCGTTTATTTATAAATATTAATCAACATTTATTATGCATGGAAAAAAGACAGCAACTTGAATCGATTCTAGCGGAGCTGCGCAAAGTTGGCGATATTGATGCGAGCGCGATTGTGAGAAGGGATGGGCTGATGGTTGCAAGCGACATGCCGAATTATGTGGATGCAAGAACTATTGCTGCGATGACTGCTGCCCTCGTGGGCACTGCCGAAACATCGGTTAATGAGCTGAAACTCGGAAATTTCGAGCAAGTCATTGTGGAAAGCGCGGAAGGAAAACTCGTGGCGACAGGAGCTGGAAGCATGGCGATTATTGCATGCCTCATCTCGAAAAACGCTAACTTAGGCTTGGTGCTGATAAGCATGGAAAAAAGCAGCAAAAAAGTTGCTGAACTGCTTGGTGAGTGAATGAATTCACCTGAAAAAATGATTAGCAATGCAGAGAAAATTTTCGGTAAGATTGCGAGAACCATCGGTGAAGAGGTTATGTCGGAAATTAAGGAGGAGTCGGCGTTTGAGAATGAGTATGTTGATAGGCTCGCAAAACTTGTGAATGGAAATAAAGAATTGATAAGGAATATTGTTGAGAAAGAGTAGGTGAAAGCATGGGTGGAAATGATAGAGTGCAAACTGGTGTTGAGGGTTTTGATGCAATGATTGAAGGGGGGTTCGAGCAAAACTCAATTATGATGATAGGTGCAGAGGCCGGGGCAGGCAAAAGCACATTCGCGCTGCAGTACCTGTACAACGGAGCCGTTTTGCACAAAGACGCTGGGTTGTACATAACATTTGAGGAAAATAAGGGGCAAGTATATAAGCATATGAAAAGGTTTGGATGGGACCTCGAAAAGATTGAAAAAGACGGATTATTCCATTTTATGCAGTACATGCCTCATGAGGTGGATAAGTTTTTCAAAGATGGAACAATTATTGAAGATATCGTTAAGGAGAAGAACATAAAGCGGGTGGTGATTGATTCAGTCACTTCCTTTGCATTGCTGTTTGAGAACGAATATAAAAGAAGATTGTCTATACTTCAATTGTTCAGCGCGCTTAAAAAGTGGAAAGTTACTTCTTTAATCACATCTGAAGGAGAAACAACAAACACCGGAGACATGAAGGCAAAATTTGGAGTGGAATTTCTTGCGGATGGATTCATCGCGATACACTCAATAAGAAGAAAAGAAGTAAGAGATTTTGCGATAGAAGTGGTTAAAATGAGGGGCACAAACCATGTAAGAAAAATGGTTCCGCTCAAAATGATAGATGGGAAAGGGGTTGTCCTGTATCCAAATCAACCTGTGTTCGGAACAGCAACATCATTTTGATTTTTGGGGTTAGGAGCAATTTCATCTTTATCTCTCCCTCTCAGTTTTATTACGATGTATCCTACTGTGGTGCTTGCCACTGTCGCCAATATGACTGAGAACACTATATCCGGAAATAGCTCAGCTGAGGCGATTCCATATGTAAACGGAAGCGGGGCCAAAACTGCGGCTGCAAGGCCTCTGGCAGAGATCACTGACATTAAGTCTATCTCTTTCCTTGAAAAACCAGTATTATACATAAGAACAGGAACTGTGATGTACCTAAGGGCTATGAGAAGCAATGATAACAGCACGCCAATCACAAGAAGCTGATAATTCGTGAGCACAACTATGGTTCCTAAATAAACAAGAAAAAATGTGTCGATGAAAAAGTATATCTCTTTATGGAACTCTTTTATTGGGGCGCTCTCTATGTTGAATATGTTTGTTCTGAGCATAGATGATAGGTATCCTATATTGCCTATCACTAAGCCAAACATTAAGGAAGTTATTGCGCCGTTTCCCCCTAAATACTCGCTCAAATAATAAAGTATGAATAAAATTCCAAGCGTTAGTATGTAATCAAACTCAATTTCGCCTGCATTTTTTAGTATCCACGTCCATACAAGCGCGCCGATAATTCCTATAACAATTCCTGTGGAAAACGCAGTAAATATGTTTTTTATTATCACGCCTACTGGATCTACTGCGCCTTGTGCATACGCGCCAAGAGCATAGTTTATCAGCACAATAGCGAACACGATGCAGATAACATCTGTTGAAATTGATTCAAGAGTGATGATATTCTTAATATCCTTGCGCAATTTCAGCTCTGAAATTAGAGGAATTACTATGGGGGAAGATGTCCCTCCTATGATAGCACCGAGAATTGCACCAAGAATGTAATCCCACCCAAATATGAATTTTCCTATCAAAGAAATGCATAACATTGAGAGAAGAACATTAACTAAACTAAGCAGGAATGCGCGGGGGCTGCCTTTAATGAATGAGCGCATTTTCATATTCAGCCCGCCCTGAAAAAGAATTATAATCAAAGCAATTGGGGAGAACAAAGATGCATACTCTGCAAGATCACGCGAAGGCAGAGTGTTGGTGATGGGACCTAATATTAATCCAATCAACAGAAGGATGACTATGTTTGGTATTGAAAACCTGCGGAATATCATTTCAGCAAAAAAACCTATGAACAGGATGACGCCTATGAGCGCAATCATCTCTGATACCGATAAACCCATAGACAAGAATCTGCAATAAATAATAAAAATGATGCATTTCATATTTAATCAATGGAATTGATAATCAATGAAGCTGTGATGCTGCCAGAATATCTTCCAAAGAAGCTTCCAGGAAGAGAAAGGGAAATAAGCGATATTACATATAATTTTAAGATTGCGCTTGATGGGAGAAAACCTGAAAATTTGCTGGTGCATGGATTTCCCGGAACTGGAAAAACAGCTGTGTTGAAATTTGTGCTCAAAGAGCTTGAGGAGTTTTCTAATAAGATAAAAATAGTTTACATAAATTGCTGGCATGCAGGAACGCGGCATAACATAATAGTGGAAATTGCAAGAAGCGTTGGATTCATAAGCCCTATGAAAGGCGTAAGCATAGATAATATATTGAAAAGAACCGCGGAAATTGTAAAAAAGAGAAATTATGCGGTGGTAGTTGTTTTAGATGAGATGGATCGGCTCATTGCGAGCGGGCATGGTGATGTATTGTATGATATAAGCAGAATGAATGAAGTGCATAAAGTTAACATGAGTGTTGTTGGGATAGTGAATGATTTCGAGCTTGTTACAAATCTCGACCCAAGAATAAGAAGTTCTGCAATAAGCAGAGATGTTGAGTTTAAGCCGTATGGAGTGCCAGAACTAAAAAAAATACTGAAAGACAGGGCCGACTTGGCGCTTTCCAGTTATGATCCAGAAGCCATTGCATTGTGCGCGGCATACGCATACAAATTCAAAGGAGATGCGAGGAAAGGCATAAGCATTTTGCTGAGCGCGGCAAGGATTGCTGAACGCAGAGGATTAAATAAACTATGCGTTGAGTGCGTAGAAGAGGCGGTCGGAAAAATAAAAACATTTGAGAAAAGGAAAAAACCGGAAGTAAAACTAAATGGGATTGAGGTGCGCATAATCGATGCAATAAAACAAGAAGGGAGAATAACTTCCGGAGAACTGTACGAAAAAATGAATGATGTTAATGACAGAACATTAAGAAATTACATAAACAAACTAGCTGAGTCGGGAATAATAGATATTAAGAGCGGAGGATCTAGGGGAAACTCACGGATCCTGATGATCAGAAAAGATCGGGTTGAGTGAAGCAGATATGACATGCAAAATTCTTTTCTTTATTGAGCGTATCTCAGAAGTCAGAATTGTGTGCGCAAGCGCGCTCAAGAATGACATGCCGCCAAATATGTACGATGCAGGTTTGGCAAAGTGCAGGTATGAGAAATGGTTATAAAGCCAATAAGATGCAACCGCAATCCCTGTGAAAAAAATACATTCCTTAAATCTTGCGTTTGAAAGTGAGTTCAATTCCGCAAGATTTGACAGGTTGAATAAATGAGTGGGGCTCAATCTAGCATGGCGTGATACCGCTTTGATATCCTGCTCATAGATTATGTTATCAAGAAGCACGTTTGCAAACCTGCGCCTGCTCTTTAAAACCTTCCTTTTTGCAAGCTTTGACCTAAGTTTAGGAGAGAGATCGTTCATCAACATTCGCATATCAAATATTGAAGTTCTTGAGTATAAATATTTTTCTGCTATTAAATTAGCATGAACGATGATGAAAAAATTGAAGTTATTATGAGAAATTTGGAGGAAGTTGTTGGGAAAGAGGAACTGAAAGAGATTATTTCGAAGAGATCTCTCAAAGTGTATTGGGGGACTGCTCCAACCGGAAAACCGCACATTGGATATTTTGTTCCTATAATGAAGATTGCAGATTTCCTTGATGCTGGCTGCGAAGTGACAATCTTGCTCGCAGATTTGCACGCATACCTTGACAATATGAAGGCGCCATGGGATTTGCTAGAAAAGAGAACAAAATACTATGAAGAAATCATAAAAAAACTCATGGAAGTGATCGGGGTAAATATAGATAAACTGAAGTTCGTAAAAGGGACGGATATGCAACTGAGTAAGGAATATACTCTTGATATGTATAGGTTAAGCTCGCTTGCATCTGTGCATGATGCAAAAAAGGCCGGTGCAGAAGTAGTTAAACAGGTTGAGAATCCAAAAATGGGCGGGTTGCTCTATCCAATACTGCAGGCGCTGGATGAAGAGCATCTGGGCGTTGACGCGCAGTTCGGGGGAGTTGACCAAAGAAAAATATTCATGTTCGCAAGGGAATACCTACCGAAAATCGGATACAGAAAAAGAATACATCTAATGAATCCTATGCTGCCGGGCTTAAGCGGTGGAAAGATGAGTTCATCAGAGATTGAGTCAAAAATCGACTTGCTTGATGAGAAAGAGGAAATAAAGAAGAAATTCTCAAAAGCGTTCTGCCCTGCAAGAGAAACGGAAAACAATGGCGTGCTTGCTCTTATAAAAGTTGTGCTGTTCCCATTGTTGCACAAGAAATCGAAAGAGTTCATTGTGAAAAGACCTGAGAAGTTTGGGGGCGATGTGGCATTTGAAAAATATGAAGAGTTGGAGGATGCGTTCGTTAACGGAAAACTGCATCCGATGGATTTGAAGAATGCGTGCGCAGAAGAATTCTGCAAAATTATGGAGCCAATACGAAAGCATTTTGAAGCGCAAGAGTTGAAAACTCTTGTTCAAGAAGCATACCCTGAACCCAGCAAATAATAAGAATGGGGCCACGAGGATTTGAACCCCGATTTGCTGGTTTCTTCTTTTACACGGCATTTATGCCATGAATGGCTTGCTCCAGTATTGCAATCATCGCTCTGAACGAGCTCATTAAACCAACTCCTTGTTGAGAAGGGGGAAGGGGATGTGCCCCATTCACCCACCTAAACAACACCACCAAAAACACCCGCTAAATCAGGGGGTAGGTGGGTTGAGAAGGGGGAAGGGGGATGTGCCCCATTCACCCTTCTTCTGGAGCCAGCCGTGCTGCCAGGTTACACCATGGCCCCATAAACGCATAAGTTAAATTAAGAGTGCTTATAAATTTTAAACACAAAAGGCAGAATATGGAAAAAGTTCTTGTAATTGGGTTGTTTGCTATGCTTTTGAGCGTATGCGGGCTTGAAGGGCAAGGCGGAGCTGGAACTGGAGAAAAAACAATAGTGCTCGATTCATCTGATCCTCAGCGCAGCGCATTCTCATTCAGCAAAGGGGAATATGCTGAGTGGATGGAAGGAGATATTTCAAATGAGCCGTGGTGCACGGAAGATCCGGGAATATGCGGAAACTGGGTGGATTTAGGCGCAGTGCAATTGAACGAAATAGGAGCGGAAGATATACCTGATTCAGGATATCTTTCTGAAGGAGGGTACGTTGATTGCGAATATGTGAAAGTGGGCCACACATATATTAACAAGAACGAAGACGGCACATATTACGCATTTGAAATAATTGATGATGAATATAGCGAAAGTGAGTCGGAATGCAACCACAAAACCACTATAAAGTATGTGCGGTTAAAATAATCGCGCTTATATTTTCAATATTAATTCTTGGATGCATAGGCAGAACTGCATACGTATCTGATGTTATAGATGGTGATACAATTGAGTTGGATAATGGCGCGAGAGTGCGGCTGGCTGGCATAAATGCCCCTGAAAAAGGGGAATTATGCTATGATGAAGCAAAGGAGTATCTGGAAAAAGCGATTCTGCTAAAAAACGTGCGAGTGGTTGAGTACGGGAGGGGAAAGTATGGAAGAGTGCTGGCGGAAGTATACCTGAACGGCGAGAACATTAACAAAAAAATGCTTGAGAAAGGTTTGGCAAATGCATACCATGGAGATGTTGATGAGTGGGAAGCATATGTGAAAGCGGAACATCAAGGAGTGGAGAGCATGGGATGTATGTGGAAGCGCAGCAATGCGAGCGAGTGTGTGGTTGTTGAGAAGATTGGGATGGAGTTTGAGGTAAGGAATGAGTGTAATGTAACTATAGATACATTTGCAATAATACGCGATACTTCATCATCTCACCGGTTCAATGCAAAATTGCGCATACCCCCTTATGAAAAAATAACCATACATGAAGGATGCGAATCCGACAGCAAAAACATAGGGTTGTGCAAGCATGTGTTCAATTATGATGGAGATGAGCTGATGATATATGATAACGGCGGGCTCGTTGCAAAAACCAACTATGGAATTTATTCCATGCCAGACACCAAATAAGAATGCATCTTCAATATGCTTTTCCAATGAGAACCTTTCCAGTATGCTTTGTTGCATTTTTGGCAAATCCAAAACTTTTTGCGCTCTTTAAATATATCAGGAGGGACAAGCCCTTTAACTAATTGTTTTTGCACAACCAGCAGTTTAGCGTTGCACTCAGGACACCGGGTTGCGCCCGGAAAATTTAGCTTAATGTTAAGACGCTGCACAATAAACTTCAGTTGTTTTTTTATGTTAACCTCATTTATATGCAAGCTCTTAACGCCGTGTTTTTTGCATCTGTTGGCAAGCTCCTTATCTCTAGTTATTAATATGCGGTTGTCATTTTTTGCAAGCTCTATCAACTCGTTATCGCTCGATGGATGGAAATATGCCGAATCTACGCCAAAAATCCTCATCCACGATGCAGTGTTCCTGAGCATCTCATCAAAAAGGAGCTTCATAAAATATAATAAAAAAGAAAGCAATTATTTCTTTCTTACCTTAGATCTCTGCGCCCTAACAAACTCAAAAGATATCTCTCGCACAACATCCTTTAAACCTAACCCCAACGCGATGGCGAGGCCTAAACCAACAGATGCAACAACAATCACTAGTATCATTTCTATAAGCGTGGTTGGAATGGATAGCAAATTTAAAGCCATCGCAAGAGCCACATACATAACAAAGAAAAGCACTGTGTTACCAGTTATCTCAGCGTATACATTCCTTTTTACTGAAATTGTGTCTTTGAGCCACTGGCCCAACACATATCCAACAAAGAGAATGACGGCCGCACCAACCACATTAGGTATGAATGACATTATGCTTGCAACCCATAAGGCAATCATCGGTATGCCAAGCACCTCTTGAGAAAACGCTGCACTGATAAATGCTAAATATACATACCACTTGCACACAAAAGGAACAAACTCAGATATCTTAGGCAAGCTTGGTTTTCTGAAATACTTATCCACATCCGCTTTTTTAAGCACCGCCTTAAGTATGGCGTCCACAACTTTTCCGACAACATACCCCACAATAAGTATGGCAAGCGCCAAAAGAACATTGGGGGTATATACCATAAGATTGCTCGTCAACTGCGCATAAAATGTATCCAACAAGGTCATATTACCACAAAACAAAGTCGACAATAATATTTATAATATATTGCTTTCGTTAATTGCCTTAAATTTTGAACAATGGGCATTCTACAACAAGAGATTCATACTCGCCGCCTTCTCCTGATATGTTGATCCCATATTTTTTGCTGAGAACCTTTAGGTCTTCAAGCATTTGCGCATCGGAAACTCTGCCAATCCAACTCTCATCTAAACCCTCAGAAGACACGGAAGTTATGATGAACTTAAACCCGTCTTTAAGGAGCCTTTTCATGTGCGTTTCCTGATCGACATGCCATAAAGGAGAGAACGCCCTAATGCCAAGCTCATCGCATATTTTTTCTATCCGAGAACGTTGATAATCTGAATACAGCGCCCCTGTTATTACGCCTTCTACCCCATATAATTTTATTGCTCGGTGTATTGCTTTGCGCAGGTCAATAAGCTCCCTTTCTTTGTCTCCTGCGCTTTTCTCCTTCACTAACGGAATGCTCATTAAAATAGAATGGTTTTCAACGGCATCTATTCTCGGAGTGTGAAACATGAATGAATGCGGGTTAGAGCTTTTAACTGTAATCAAACAAGAAATATCATAGTTTCTTAGCGCCATTAAATACAATGCATATGCGCTGTCTTTTCCCCCAGTGTAAAGCGCACCAAGTTTTATATTCTTACGAGGGTGCAAACGAAATAAGAAAGAATTTATTGTTTTTCCTTGGTTCTTTGCATGCTTGCGCAGGCATTTCATTGAATTTGAACCATACTGCGCTGCCTTTTTTGGCCTGCCGTAGAATCGTTTGTCTAATGAATAACGATGCATCAATATTTTGCGCAGAATCATCTTGTCTTGAAGCCATTTTTCTGGAGCGCGCAGGCATTCCTGCACCAATATTTTATCAAGGAAAGGAACCCTAAGCTCAGCATGGTTTCTCATGCATGCAGTGTTGTCTCTATAAGTGTCCCTTTCATATATGCTTCTCAATGAGCTTAGCTGTTCATTGCGAATGTTATATCCTCCTCTAAATCTGTGATATCCAGCAAATATATCGTCCGACCCCAAACCTGAAAATAATACTTTAATGCCGTCCCTAGCCGCAGACATAGCAGAAAAGTATATGGGGACCGCAACACCAACTTTAACCGAATCGCACGAACTTATAGTGCTGCAGATTTTCGGAATGTGAGAAAGCAGCTCATCATAAGAAACATTAATTTCCTTTAACTCAAACCCATGCGCATCTGCAAACGCTCTTGATGCGTCTAAATCACTAGAACTCCTGCCAACGCTTGTTGTATATAATGCAATTCGCTTTCCGATTTCCTGCATTCTTAAAGCAATGAACGCAGAATCTATGCCTCCTGAGAACAAAATGCCCGATTTTGCTTCGCATGCCCTTTTGTCAACTGCATCGAGCAATGCGCGTTCTATGCTCTTATAAGATGATGATTGAGAATGCTCAGCCAAACTAAAAATATTGTTGTAAATGCTTTTTGTTTTATTAGCCGCCATTTTATGCACAAGAATATGCCTAGGATGCAGTTCTCTTAATTGCGCTGGCGCAGCGCATCTTTCAGAAGCAAACAGCAAAGGATCAAGAGAATAAAACAAAGGGTTGACTCCTATTGGATCCCTGAACGCAATCATTGTGCCTTCTCTGTAATAAACGCACGCAAAATCCCCATCTAATTCATTAATAAGCTGCAACAAACTGTTCTCATCTAATTTTGCGCGTTCAAGCAGCTTAAACAACATTTCGGCATCATTGCGCGCGGAAATGCCGTGCTCTTCAGCAAGCTGCTTCCAGTTATAAATCTCGCAGTTAGCAACAAGAATTCCCCTGCCTTCAAATGGCTGAACAATATTATTTCCAACTACTGAATGAAGGAAATGTGAAAAAACAATGCCGTCTTTGCATATCCTCTTATGAGATGATGCGCCCCTGTGCGAAACACTTGATTCAGCGCCGTCAATATCTGCATAATGCTCACTGCATACAATTATTCCACACATTGCGATTACCTTCCAAAAAATCATAAGATAAATCTAAAATTCTAAGCGAGGAATTTATCAATTTTTGCTTATTTTTTAAAACGCTACTGCGCATGCCGTATCTTGCAATGTATGCTTGAATCCCAAACAGAGATGCGCCGTATTCTGGATGAAATTGAAACCCTACGCTTGGGACAAATCCATTCTTAATCAAGATCTGTATAATCCCGCGCGATTTGATGAAAGACATATTGCTTAACTGCTTTGCGCACAATCTATAGCGATGATACGATAAAAATATATTCTTAAATTTAAATGCATCTATTGGGATTAACCCATAAAAACTGCGGTTCATCTTAACTGCATCCAATCCAAGCGCAAGGCCAATCAGTTGATGGCCAAAACATATTCCAATAAATTTCTTTTTATTGAGTTGGGTTTTTAACAACTCAACAAATTTTGCCTTCCAATCCAAAAATTCATCCATGCGCAAAGAATCTGTGTCGGAAGAAGAGCTTTTTCCCCTGCTGCCTATAATATATGCATCGTATCCATCAGGAATGCTTAGGTCCTCCCACGCATTAAGATAATCTAACTTGGATTCATACCATCTGCAAGTCCCTCTCAACGCTTCGTTTATCAAATAATGCGACCACGAGCCGAATTTTTTTGGAATTACAAGTTTTTTTTGCAATCTTCTGGAAATTGCCTCGTTCTCATATTTTGGTCTTACATCAACATACAGCACTTCTCTCATCATAGATGTTTGCAAAAGCAATATTTATTATGTTTGCCATCTCGACAATAACATGGAATGCATACTTGTGGCATATTCAGAGATTTGGCTTAAAGGTAAAAAAACAAAAAAAAGATTTGAAAGGATATTGTTGGACAATATAAAGAAAATATCAAATGAATTTAGTTTGAAAATAGATAGAGGAAGAATTTACCTTTTTCCTAAGGAAAAAAGCTCAAAAGAAAGGCTCCTCGAAAAACTAAAATATGTCTTTGGGATATCATATTATGCGCTGGTAAAAATAGTCCATTTTTTAAATCTCAATGAACTCGGCAACAACGTTGCTGAAATGTACAAAGAACAGGTTAAAGGAAAGACATTTCGAATTACTGCGCGAAGAAAAGGGGAGCATGCGTTTAATTCGATGGATGTGCAGAAAGTGGTTGGAGAGTATGTGAGAAAATGCGGTGCAAAAGTTGACCTTGAAAACTGGGATATTAACATATATGTAGAAATAGCAAATAATGTTGCATATATTTATGATAAAAAATGCTCCGGTCCAAACGGACTTCCGCTGGGAGCTGAGGGAAGAGTTCTTGTGCTGTTTTCCGGAGGGTTAGATTCTCCTGTAGCATCATGGTATGTTATGAAAAGAGGGTGCAAACCTTCTTTCCTATTCATAAATTTGGGCGGAGAGCAAAATCTTAACAATGTTTTGAATGTGTGCAAAGCTCTAACTGATAAATGGTGTCCTGGCCATAATATAGATTTTATGGTCGCAGAAGGAGTTGAAATAGTTGAGCGAATTAAAAAATGCGTTGCTCCAGCCTATTCTCAAGTCGTGCTTAAAAAAGCATTCTATAAAATTGCTGAAAAAATATGCAAACAAAAAAAGCTTGATGCAGTTATTACTGGAGAGAGTATTGGACAGGTGTCAACCCAAACAATAAGAAATATTGCAGCAATACAGGAAGGAATTAACTGCCTTTTTATCAGGCCAATAGTTGGATTTGACAAAGAAGAAGTGGTGCGCATTGCAAAAAATATAGGGACGTATGATCTATCCATAAGAGTTGGGGAGTTATGCAATATTTCAAAGGGCGCTGTAAAAACTTCTGCAAGCGGCAGTGATGTTGAAGCGCAATATAAAAAGATAAGTGGGGCTGTTGATAATGTATCTATAGTTACATTGACGCATTCGCACGCCGCATCAATAAATATACCTAAAAAACACGAAATGATAAACATTGATGCGCAAAGCATAAACATAAAAAATCTTGACAAAGGCATTTTTTATGTTATAACTTGCAAAGAAGGGGTTCTGGCAGAGATTGAGTGCGATAAACTTAAATCGCTCGGGTATGAATGCGTTGGAATAAAAACATCATCATACAATAAAATAATCAATAAAAAATAGTTTTTGATTCATCATCCACTTCAAAATTATTTCCAGTGAACTGTGAAATTACATACATATTTGTTCTTGCGTGGTTGGATATTTTATCATATTTTATGCTGCCTTTTCCAGCAAGGGCAATATATAACAACAGTTGATCAACCATATTATTGTCTGCGCCATTATGTGATCGCTCGTGCGAGAAATTACTCAATGCATCTCTCGCAACCTTTTCAGCTGGTTTGCCAACCCTCCCTAATTCATCAACACCTATGCTAAATTTATCATAATCTTCTATTATCGTTATGCAATTTCCTGCGCTTAATTCATTATAATTTTCATCAATTATTTCTGCTTCTGGCATCGCCTTTAACAAATGCATTTTCTCCCTCGCATTTACATGGGAAGGAAGATTAGATGAAATAATGTATACTTTAACATGCCTTGCGTTGCCCCTATTTATAAAATCATATCTTTGAAGCGCGCTTGGATGAATATCTAATTTTATAATGCCCCCTCCTTTTGGATAAAACCCTGGCGCCAGCATCTCAGAGCGCACGCGGGCATTCATCATACTTATGTTTCGCAGGAAGCAATGATTAAAATACTCATATGAGGGTGATTTTATTACATGCGTGCCTCCTTTTATTTTAACGGTGCTTGCGCTCTTTGAGAAAATAAGCACTGGAATAATCATTTGAGACAATAATGTTGCAGATCCTGCTGTCCCTATATTAAAAAAATACTTTCCGCTTGAAATGTTCCCTGGTTTGAAAGCAAACTCTGCGCATGACAAACTTATATTAGAAACATCTGCTCCGGTAATCTCTTCAACGGCTTTCACTGCAGCGAGATGCTGCGGCATCATCCCTTTTTTAGGCCTGTTTGCCCTAATATTTTTAATATGAAACGGCAGCTCTAATACTGCGCTTAAAGCAAGGGATGTTCTAAGTATTTGCCCGCCGCCTTCTAAATAACTCCCATCTATTTCAATCATAACATTAGTTAAAAATAAAAAATATATTATTAGAGCTATTAGTGGGAGGGGTCACTTCCAGTAATATATATTATTAATGTTAAAAAATCTTTGTATCTATAGTTACATATGTCCAAATACAACATAATGTATGTATATGATATAATCCCAAAAAACCCCTCTCATATACATAAAATTAAAAGAAGATTCTATTATCATCTGAACAAAAACACACCTTTTATAAGAAAAGCAACTAAATCAGTAATACTAACCACTTCCCAACACGAAAAGCACATAGATGAATTTTTTATGAGCTTTTCTGAAGATATAATTGTGTATAAATGCAAAATAACGGACATAGAAATATTCAAAAACCCATCAGAAAATAAATAATATAAGGGATTACTCGAACTCTCCCCCCTATCTTTCCATATAATTATCGTTCACGATCACTACATCTCCCACAGATTTAACATTCTTATATAAAATGCTCTTTTCTTTGAGCGTTTTCCTTGCCTCCTCTCTCGAACTTATATTATTTAAAGGCTCCATAGAAATTCTTATGATTTCACCTTTCTCAAGGTCCAAAATTACATCCTGAACCTTACCAACGAATTTTCCGCTGGATGTGAATATATCCATTCCATACAAGTCAGCTATATTCAATGCCATTGTACCACCAAGCATATATTGTAAGTAAATTATATATTACTTAATTGCAATTGAAGAGTATGATTATACCTTTCATCAGGGAGAGGCCTGCATATGTGCTTCTCTTGTTGCGCGATTCTTCAAGAACTTGGTATATTTCATCAATTTCAAGGGAAACTGGCCTTACATATTTGCATACTATGAATGTTTTGACTCAGTATTATAACCTCGGCATTATAGATTATAAAAAAGAGGGCAGGAAAAAGATAGTCGTGCTTACAGATAAGGGAAAAACAATCTCATCTCTGTTAGGCCAAATAATGGATGTTTTTAAAGAAGAATGAAATTATACAATCCTTAATGTCGCTTCCTTCACAGCATTTGATAAGATATGAGAATACCCTCTGTAATGTTTATTCGCAATAATTCTTATTCTATAACTCCCTTGCTCAGTTTTTGTATGGGAATATAAATCTACCTTAAAATCCTTTTCTTCATTTGGAAGCATCTTTCCTATCCTTATTTCTTTTCTATTCACAAACCCTGTCCTATCAAAACCGACAGTTTTTGGTATCTCGACAACCACGCTCGTTAAATTCTCTTCGCTGTCGAGGTTTCTAACTTTCACTCTCATCTCAACAGGCCTTTCATCGCCTTTTTTCAACCTAAGTGGAGAAAACTCAACTTTCAGATCATAAGGGATTAACACCATGCAAAAACACCAATTATTTTAAGACGCAATTATTTTTATAATTTCAGTGCTACACATAATTTATGTGTGAAATGAACATAAAAGGCAACGTGTTGGTTTTTGATTGCATAAATTCTCCTTATGAATTCATGAGTCCGGATTTCATATCTAACAATATCCGCGCAATGGTCACTTTAGTAAGAACGGATTTTGAGAAGATAAGGTACGAAGAGCAATTAGTGTTTGAGCTTGAAGGAGAAAAGGTTGATATAGTAATGTCCTACATACGTTTTGTCAAACAAGTTGAGAAGCTGGTTTTGGATAAAAAATTGTACGGCAGGGAAGACGACGACGCCTATGAGTTAAGGCGCAAGACAATGAATAAATTGTATGAAGAATTGATGATGAATCCTCTGTTGGCAGAGCGCACTATCATTGAATACAATGAGCCCCAACCAACGCGTGCTGCATTCTATGAAGCATACAAAAAATACAAAGCATGGTTGAATGGAATATTAAAAAAACTTAGAGAGACAAAAATGTACTCTTTGGTGAAAGAAAAAGGCGATATGAGAAAAGCATTCATTCACCTTTTAAACATGAAAATAATGACTTTTGTTGACTCTCTCGAACTTTTGCTTCCTGAGGGTTCTTCAAAACTTGATAAAAAAGGCGCAGAGTATGATTTAAATTATGGGTTTAAAATAACATTATACAATGTTCCCGGCTCCGAATCATATTGGTATATAATAACAAATCCTGTGCTGGATTCAGTAAACCCCAAGATTATAGACAAAGCCAGGGAGCTCATAAGCCGCGAGATGCCTGCAATAAAAGGCGTGCAAGTTAAAGATTACAATATGTTGTTTGATGAAAAAAAGAGGGAATACAGGAAATATTTCATAGAGTATGCTGGAGAGAATAAGATAGATATAACTCCTCAACAAGCATTGTTGATGGGATGGATTTGCGCTTCATGGGTTGCCGGATTGGGCCAACCAATTGAAATTATATCTTTAGACAAACGAAATGTTACTGATATTTACATAGATGCGGAGAATGCGCCAATTTACCTAGATCATGCGGTGTTTGGAATATGCCACACAGTCTACAGATACAATAAGAAATTAGTAGACCAATTATTTTACAACATACTTGCGACTGACAAAAGCGTTTCATACGGATCTCAGAACCCAATAGTTGATCTTGTTCTCAAGCGTTTGAATATGCGCTGCCATCTCCAAGGTCCGCCAGCGACATTTGGCGAAAGGCAAGGCGCATTAAGAATAATGAAGGAAACTCCATTCACATATGCTGAATATCTAAGGTATAAATCTTTCTCAGCATTTTTCGCAGGTTATGACGATATGATGGTTTTTTTGGGATCTTCAGAAGCAATCCTCGGACTTAAAGGCGTTGGAAAAACATCATTTACCGCAGCAAAAATGATTGCAATTGGCACAAAAATGCGCATAATTCCTATACAAGATATTCAGGAAATTCCTGTATCAGCTTACAGAAAAAGAGGGTTTCATATAGGGGTTATGCGGTCGATGCCTTCAGATCAGGAGATGGAAACAGGCAGGGGATCCCCATTATCATTAGTTGCTCTTACAAGCGCTACTCTAAGGATGGGTGATGCGGCGCTCATAATAAACGAGGTGCGATCCCGCGCGGCAATACAGGGGATAATTAATCTTCTGAACACTCAACCAGGCGTGTTTGTGCTATACAACCTTCATGCTCAGAGCCTTAAAGATATAAGAGACAGGTTAGAGTTGGTTTTTGGGATTCCAGCGGCGAGCATGTTTGCCACGGACAGATATACTTTTCTAAAGAAGATCCGCTTTGGAAGGAAGAGCGCAACATACAGGTTGCTTGGGAAGGCGTATGAAAGTGATATAGACAATAAGAAATTTGTTGAAGTATTTGCGTTTGAGAGAGGAGACGATATAGATGATTCTGTATGCAGAGCAAGGTTTGTCGAGAATGAAGAATTAAACAAATGGTTGATAGATGACATTTCATTAGGAGATTTGCAGAAAAACCTGAAGCTTAAGTTTATCCCGCCCGCTTTAAAGCGCAGGTCTGATGAAAGAGGTTTATCTCCCAAACAAATGATACTTCAAGCCGCATTTAAGGGCAAAGTATATTCGCAGATATACAGAGCGTTCGAGAAGCATGGTTATTTTGAACTTATTGAGATGGATTTTGTTCTTGAAGTATCATCGCGGGCGAATAAACTTCTTAAATCGCTTGAAGATGAGATGGGAAATGTAGATTATGCAAAGGTTGATGATGAATGGGAAGATATATTCGAGAACATTTTAACCCATAATATAAAAATGTTAGAAGAGAAGAGCAAAAATAACGATTTTTAGTTAAAGCTTTCCCATTGCCAATGTTTCGCTACCTCCTCCTGATCCTCTTCCTCTTTTTTTGAACAGTTTTTCCATCTCTTCTTTTGCATTTTTCCCGCTTCCTTTTCCAGCAGCAGCAACCACAAAACCTTCTTTATTAATCATAAGCGCAAATTTTCCTTTCGCTGCAATTTTTTTTGCTATTTCCAGCATAAGTTTTTTGCTTATGTTATCAACTTCCACAACACCGCTCAAATTATCAGCGTATTGCTCAGCAATAATCTCTTCATATTTTTGGTTGAGTTTTCTCTCGCGTTTCCATTCCTCAAAAAATTTTTCGCAGGTTTTCGTTAGGTCTTCAGGAGTTACTGAGAAAACTCTTGCCGATTCCTGCAATATTTTGCTCATTTTTTGAAATTGCGCCACTGCCGCCTTTCCAGCGCAGTAAGTTAATCTCACAATTCCATCTTGGATTCTTTCAGTTTTTATGATTTTAACGCATCCAATTTCCCTTGTGTTGAATACATGCAGCCCGCCGCACGCTTCCACATCAATATCATCAACTTTAACAACTCTTATTCGTTTTCCAGGAGAGCCCCCTCCTTGGTATAGTATGAACCCATATTTTTGCTCGGCTTCTCCCCTCTCATACTCTTTTATATCTACATTATGCCCTTCCAATACGATATCATTTGCTTCCTTTTCGATATTAGAAATCTCTTTTTCTGAGAGGGCTTTATAATGAGTAATATCCAGCGTTGCCTTATCAACATCTTTATGCGCTCCTGCTTGCCACACATGATTCCCAAGCAGTTTTCTGCACACCCCGCCGATAATATGCGTTGCAGTATGATGCCTTCTCAACGCATCTCTTCTCTCCTTATCAACTTTGCAATGCACAACCTCCCCTACCTTAAATTTAGATGCATCCTTAACAACATGAAATATAACTCCTCCATATTTATGCACTTCTTTAACCTCGCTTTGATTTATCACGCCGTTGTCGTATGCTTGCCCTCCTCCTTCAGGATAAAAGCAAGTTTTGTTAAGTATGAGCGCGTCTTTCTGAATTCCTATGATTTTTGCATCGCACTCATACGCAAGCCCATCACTTCTATAATACAATAACTCTGTTGTTGGATAAGATGCAGGGTTGTATTTCTGCTCCTCTGCCTTTTTCTTTGAGAATATGTGCTTTGAAGTAATTTTTGAATATATATCATCTGGCACATCAATTGAAAAGTTCTCTTCTTCCGCAACTTCTTTAATTATTTCAGGAGTTATTCCATTTGATTCATACTCTCTGACTAAAACCTCTTCTGGAATATTTCCCCCGCTTTTTTTTGCTAAAGTTGCTATTCTTTTTTTTGCATGCGCAATTGTTTTTTCATATTTCTCAATCTCCAACGCAAATACATCATCCATAAACTCTGTAACTTGTTTAAGTTCTGGAAACATAGGTTTTAGATAATTTACATGAAGTTTTGCCACATCTAACAGTTCAAAATCAAAATCATATTTATGTATGAAAGATTGCGCCCTTCTTAACACAACTCTTAGATTGTATCCTCCACCAACATTGCTTGGCAAAGCGCCATCCGCCAGCGCAAACACGAGCGTTTTCGTGTGGTCTGCAATAGAATACACTGCCTCCAACGGCCCAAATTCTTTTTGTATCTTTGAATATCCAACTCCTATGCTTTTTGCAATTTTTTGTTTCATTTCCTCTATATTGCGGTGTTCATCAACATCTAATGTTCCCGCAATTTTTGCATATTTCAAATACATCTCCTTATCATATTTTACGCCCGATTTCCTCTTCATCCATTCAACAGCATATCCTAAGCTTGCATCATAGCTTGTTGGCGCTCCTGAATTGTACCAAACCAATCTTTCAAAACCCCATCCAACATCTATGACTTTCATATCTAACTCTGCGATGCGGTTGCTTTTTAGCGTATATTCAGTAAACACTGAATTTACAAGCTCCATTCCTCTGGTGAAAGTTTCAAGGCACGGCCCAAAAGAGCTTAGGTCAGGCATTGCCCAAACATCCTCCTTATACCTAAGCTCTTCTTTTGGCGCTCCAAGCACTTCTGTTAGGTATCCATAGTTGTATTTGATTGTTTCATCTTTCCAATATTTAACAGTGCCGTCATCAAAGGCATGCTGTCCTGCCATAATAAAACTTGTGTGGTGCCTCCCAGTGATTCCAACATTATCTATGTCTGGAAATCTCAGGCACATCTGAGGAACAACGAGCGGGTTTGCTGGGTATTCCCACGTCACCTTTCCCTGCTCCAATCTCATAAAATCAATGATGCTCGCTATGGTAAAGTGCAGGTCAGGCCTCCATCTTGCTATAACAGGATACCTTCCTACTACTTCATGCCCGTGTTTTTTAAAGTAACCAGCAAATTTTTTCCACATCCCTGTATAGTCCCCTTGCTCCCATTCCTTTTTAAAAAATGAATACGGTTCGCATTCTGCATCTCCACATGTATCGCTCTCAACCAAGCTCCAAAAATATGCACCGCATTTCTTGCACTTATGCCTTTTGAATCCCTCTTCCTCAAACATCGCAACTTTATAGTGTTTTTCATGCTTTTCCGCAAATTTTTTCCTGAGCGCGCTCTTATCCATGTTTTTTTACAT
Source organism: archaeon (assembly GCA_024274875.1). Classification (GTDB taxonomy): domain Archaea; phylum Micrarchaeota; class Micrarchaeia; order CAILAH01; family CAILAH01; genus JAJSAH01. The sequence goes on along the minus strand of JAJSAH010000015.1, from coordinate 18,307 downwards.
CCCATAAAGTTTAAATATGAAGATGGAGATATAAGTATATTATGAAAGAGTGGATTTATATATTTGGGGTATTTCTGTTTGTATTTGTGTGCATATTCTTGATTTTCTCAATATTGTCTGTTCCCCTCCCAACCACATTTGCAACTTTTGTTGCTTTAGAAGGCATTAAGGTCCCATTTTACGCAATATTCATAATATTTCTTGCAATCATATTATCACTCGTATTCCTTCTCATTCGCATTCTGCACTGAAAATAGTTTTATTATTTTATTATGCCCAACTTAATCCTATGCGCAAAGAAATGCTTGCGGCTGTGTTGTTATTAATGCTGGCTTTTGCTGGATGTTTGCAGCAGGAGAAAGGGGCCAGAGGCGTTGCAGTGGATTTCAGCATAGTGTCAATTAATGCGGACAATTCCACGCCCGCGCATCTTTCATCTTCAATTCCATTAGAGATATCAACTATGAGCAGCAGCGCTGATGCAGATTACAGGGTTGTTTTGAAGATAAATGGAAGGCAGGCGGCGCAGTACATCAGCTCAGGCAATGAGGCAAAAAGAATTGAGGTGCCGGCATATTACAATGGAAAGGTTAACATAAGCGCGCACATTTCTCCTCTAAATTCATCAAAATACATAGATAACAACGCAACAAATAATTTCGCGCACATTTCCCTCAATATAAATCCATACGAAATATCATCGCTCAACCAATCGAACAGCACAAACATAAATGATATGCGCGCATACGCAACAAAGGTTCATTTCGACAACAGTTTGCAAATATACACTATAGGCGCATTAATTATGCGGACAACAAGCATCTCAGAATTCAACTCAACTATACATTACTCTCTCCACGCAGACAACAACAACACGCCGTCCAAAGATAGCATAATTGGTATGGACACTTCTATAGGGAAGATAAAATATGATTGGAGGTTCATTCTCTTGCAATCATCTCCTAAGGAGGTTAAACCAGGCGATTATTGGATAGTGTTTTCAGTTGATGGAAAGGGATACGCCGCGCTTGGATGTTCAGAGAATGCAACAAACTCAGAGAATTTGATGGGGATGAGGCATTCCAAAGGAATAAAATGGAGCGCCGCTAACTGCACCCCATATATTCTAATAAGCTCGAACGATGCTCTCTCATCATACAAGCAGTTCACTTCAATTCATTAAAAGATTTTTTAATCTCCTCTTCTATGTTTATCTCATTCAGCTCATCGTATGCGCTTATCACGCTTTTTTCAGTAATTATATCAACATTTTCATCATCGAACTTTTTCCTCATAATCACAGGTATCGTAAAGTATGCTTTATGCATCTTTCCATCATATATTTTTAGGTCTCCAACACCTCTTTCGCGCAGCCGTTCATCTATCTCATTCTCGCTTATCTCTTTTGGGTTTATTGCATCTGAACAGTTAACAAACCCCATCATAGTGCCATACACAGATACAAAATTATAAAAAACCCCAACATGCCTGAACACAGTCCTTAGTGTTTTCACGATTCTAACATGGATCTCATCAAGCACAAAAGGCATCTCTGCATGCGCTGAAAGCACGCCCCCTTCATTAAGCCTGCTTTTAATTTCACCATAGAATTTGTCAGTGTATAAATATGTTGATATAGAATACGGGTCAGTCAGGTCTAATATTATAACATCAAATTTCTCATTGCACTCTCTTATGAATTTAATTCCATCCCCAAAAACCAATCTAACTCTCTCGTCTTCAAAAGAGTTTTTGTTTATTTCTGTTAGATGTTCCTTTGCGACTTTAACAACATCTTCATCTAGCTCAACCATTGTGATTTTCTCAACGCAGTTGTGCTTAAGCGCTTCCTCAAGAGCCCCCCCATCGCCGCCTCCTATTATAAGAACATTTTTTGGGTTGGGGTGCGAACACATTGCTGGTTGCACAAGCGGTTCATGATACATATACTCATCGTATTCGCTCGTCTGAAATGCTTTATCAAGCCTGAGCACTTTTCCATATTTCTCATTCTCAAACAGCAAAATATTTTGATATTTGCTTTTTCCTTTATACAAGATTTTTGATGCAGTTATATATGTTCCAAAGCTTTTCTCAAGGTTTTCAAACACAAATTTCATCAAATCACCTAATATCTCTCTGTATGAATATCCTGTTCTGGAATCCCCTTCTCCAGCAACATTCTCTTCACATCATCAGTCATAGCTGGAAGCCCGCACACAAAATAATCGCAATCCTTGAATATGTGCTCGGACAACACATCTTGCACATGCCCTTTTTTGCCTTCCCATTCCTTTTCTCTGCTCAGCACAGGAACAAACTCAAAATTATCGCATATTTTTTCCATCTCTCTGAATTCCTCTTTGCATACCAACATGCTCTTATACCTAGTTCCATATATAAACACAATTTTTTCATATCTATTGCACTTATTTTCTATGAACATAGTTCTTAACATGCTCAACAGCGGGCTTATTCCTGTGCCAGTAGCTATGTACACAACTTTGTTGTGTCTCGCTTCATCTATGCTGAATGTCCCGAACGGCCCCACCATAGTGATTTTATCTCCTGGTTGCAATTGGTTCAGATAATTAGTGAATTTTCCAACAACTCTGAACAGGATTTCTATGTGCTCATCATGCGGTGTTGAAGCAATTGAATATGCTCTTACGATAGGGCTTCCTTCCAGCACAGTTTTAAGAAATACATACTGCCCCGATTTAAACAACATCTTTTCTTTCCCAACATACTCTAGGTATATGGATTTTATGCCATCGCACCATTCCTTAACTTTTGACACTCTCATTTCGTACTCTTTAGCCATCATACCTCTCTCCTTATGAAGAGGTCAGCAAGCAAATCCAGCTCTTTTCTTGCCTCCTCGTTTTTAACTGCATCCAATCTTTTTTTTGCATTCTTTACAAGTTCATGAGCATATTTTTTAGCATAATCTATCGCACCGCATGATTTGAGCATTTGTATTGCGTCATTTATTTCATCTTTGGTGTTTTCTTTTTTGGAGAGTATATCTATCAATTTGCGCTTTTCATTTCCTTCAAGTTTATTCAGCGCGTTGATAACAATAAGCGTTCTCTTGCCCTCTCTTATATCTCCACCAATCTCCTTTTTGTATTTTTCTTCCTCTCCCACTAGATTGAGCACATCATCTTGTATTTGAAACGCCAGCCCAATTTCATAACCAAACCTTCCCATCTCCTCAATCTCTTTTTCCTCTGCTCCGCCGATGTACGCGCCAATCTCCGAACATGCTTTTATCAGAGCGCCAGTTTTTCCTCCAGCCATTTTCAGGTACATTTCCTCAGTAATATTCCAATTGTTATTTTGTATCCACTCAAGCTCATATCCCTGCCCTTCAACAACAGATATGAATGCATCAGACATCATTCCGATTATTGATGACTTTTTATCTGGAGGCAGTTTAGATACATATACAGCTTTGAACACATGCGCAAACATTCCGTCTCCAGCGTTGATTGCCAAAGGCACCCCATGAATTATGTGCAGGCACGGTTTTCCTCTTCTCATATCAGATGCATCCTCTATATCATCATGCACAAGCGTAAAATTATGAAATATCTCTATGCCAGCTGCAATCTCCAACCCATCCTCTTCATTTCCGTTAAATGCCCTTATGCAAGAAAGCAGCAAATATGGCCTAATTCTTTTTCCTCCTCTCTCGATGAAATCCCATGCAAGCGAATAGACGCTTTTTGGCTCTTTGTCAGGCATGATTTCTCTCATGCATTTTTCCACTTTGGCTGCAGCTTCGCTTATTCTTTCCTTTATATTCCCCATGGCTATTTTCCGCATTCAACATTTATAAAAATGCAACACCATAAGGCAGCATGGCTTTTGACGAAAAACAAAGGGCAGAAAGAAGCATAAAAGAGCTTGAATCATATCTTTCAGAGCTAAAGCGCTTTGAACATATGTTCCCTGTGCAATATAAATTGGCGGAGCATTATTGCGCAGATGCAAAACACTATTATGCCAACGGCGATTATTTTACTTCGTTTGGATGTTCTGATTATGCGTATGGGCTGCTTGATGCAATCTCTCTTGTAAAGGAGCATCAAATCTTTCCAGAACCCACTGCTGGCGCAGTCATATTTGATACTGAAGGCCGCATTTTTCTTATGAAATCTCATAAATGGAATGGCAAATACACTGTTCCTGGAGGTCATATTGAGCTGGGCGAGACGATTGAGCAAGCTCTTATAAGGGAAATTAAGGAGGAGACAAATTTAGATGTGTATGATGTAAAACATGTGCTCACGCATGAATTCATACACGGACCCGAGTTTTGGAAGAAGAGGCATTTCATATTTTTTGATTATGCATGCAGGGCAAAAAACCCTGATGATGTAAAACTGAACCACGAAGCGCAGGAGCACGGATGGTTTTCAAAGGAAGAGATTATGAAAATGGGCGATGAAGGGAAGATAGATCCGTATGCGCTTAAAGCCATCGGAGCATGTTTTAATCAAGAATAGAACTTTTCACTTTTTCTATCCCTATTGCGTAGATAAGTTTTCCCAATCTTGGCCCCATTTCTTTTCCTATAAGCCACATATACAATCTTGCAAACATTTCTTTCGGCTCAATGTTATTTTGTTTGGCCGTCTCAAACACAAGATTATGAACTTCTTCTGCACCCATATTTTCATCAAGCTTTTCCACAAACGACTTTACAACTTTATCTTCGCACTTTCCAAGCAAGATATTAAACATATACCTATCTGGAACAAGATCTCTCTCAATCCATTTCTGGATATACTCTTTTAGCATTTCCACGCCGGATTCATCCCCAGTTTTTTCTTTCACTTTCTCCCAATTGCCGTATATGTTGTAATACAGAACCATATCGCTTGGATCGGCCGCCCAGACTCTCTTTACATTGCACAATTCGTATGAAATAGCTCTTTTTCTATCCGCTCTTGACACTTTCTCATCATCTTTTTTTATCTCAGATGCCCGCTTAAAATCATCCAACATCTTAAACAATGTTTCCTTACTGATAACAAATTCCTTATCTTCCTGAACATCTGGTTTGAGCAAGGCATACTTAATCACAGGAATTGGCAGCAAATCAATCATCTCATTAACTGTGTGCCCAATCCCTTTGCTCTTGCTGTATTTTTTCCCTTTGTATTTTAGAAATCCAAACTTATACATGTAAGGTGGCTCTTCATCATAAAACTCCTTATGCACAGCAATCAAAGTGCTTATAGTTCCTCCTTTTGTGTGGTGGTCAACGCTTCCGCCTTCTGCAACAACATGCAGAAATTTCTGCCTTGTCGGCCAATCAAGCCGGAACCTTAACTTATACCTATGGTTTTCAATCCTGTCTTCCCCCTCGTGCCCGCATCTGTTGCACTTATATTTATACATCCCGCCAGCATACTCCATAACTACATTTTTTGAAGAGTTTATGCATTTTTCGCATATAGGTATTATTGGAAACCAATCGCTAGGCATGCTTTCTTTGAGCGAGCTTTTCCTAACAATCTCCTTTACAGCATCTTTTTTTTCGCACATCTGCTTAGCATAATCATCATACTTTCCCTGTCGGTATAGTTTGCTGGCTCTCACAAATTCCGGGAAAACCTCAAACATCTCCATAATTTTCTGCGTCTCAGTGATAAAGTGTTCTGCAAAACTCTCGTGGCATCCTTCAGGGTCTTTTGCGTATGCGAGCGGCGTTCCAATCTCCTTTTCGATCGCGCCTTTATGCTCTTTCAGCGGTTCAGGCACAGAATCAAGGTCATCAAGATCATCAGATATAAACACATAATGAACATTTCCGTATTTACTTAATTGTTTAGCAATTGCGTCAGCGTAAAGGAATTCGCACAACGTCCCAGGGTGCACTGGCCCGCTTGGAGTAATCCCAGCTGCAACCACAAACGGCACATCTTTTTTTTCAGCAATCCTTTTGGCGATAATCTCTGACCAGTGCATTTTCTTTAAATCTTCCATGCTAATTTAATCATAGAAAACCTTTTATTGCATTTACGCTCGAAAGAGAGCATGGAGATTTGGTTTGTTAGGCACGGAGCAACAAAGTGGTCGCATAAAAAGAAGATTCATGGGTGCAAGAATGTGCCTTTGTCATGCAAGGGCTTTAAAGATGTTGCACTGCTTGCGGACAAACTTTCTCGCATTAATTTTGCGGAAGTATATTCAAGCCCTTTGCTGCGCGCCTATCAAACTGCGCATGCTATCTCTAACCAGAAAGTTGTTATTGATTCTATGCTTGCTGAGAGATGCTTCGGTCTTTATGAAGGAGTTAATAAAAGCAAACTCAACATCGTTTATTCGGATCGCGTTCCAGAAGGGGAAACATTTTACGAGTTCGTGAACCGCATCTCAAAATTTCTTATGAATGTTTTCTCTAAGCACATAGAAGATGACAGGATACTCGTTGTATCGCATGGCGGAGTATTCAGGGCAATGTTGTACGAGTTTTTTGGGATTTCCCCAGACAGCAACTGCTACAAACTATCAAACAGCAGCATTGCAATATTCAGAATAACGGACAGAGTGGAGCTCGTGGTGGACGGAGAGGCAATTCTCTCATCCAATTAAATATATTTTATTAACTCATTCATCATTATTAAGAACAGGCCAAGCAGTATGATCCCTGAAATTAAGTGCAGATGCTTAATGTATTTCTCCTTTGCCTCTCCAATTTTTTCCACGGTCGTTCTTCCAAAATATATAAGCAGCGTTATTATGACCATCGGAGCAATAAAGAATAAATTATACACAACTAAGTATGTGAGCGTTTTTAAGGTAACTGCTTTTGCAATCATCCCAAGGACCATTAAATAAGGGCCAGATGAGCAAGGAATGAGGAACAGCGAGCAAAACATTGCAGCTGCCACCACTCCAAAAGGGGATGTTGCATTTTCAGTAACTTTTCTTGCATATGGCCTTAAGAACATCGGCATTTCAACCGCGAAAAATCCTGGCTTATAGTTGAAATACGCATTTAACTCCATTATTGCAAGCGCGAGCGCGCCCAGTGTGACTACTGCATAGAATATATGCGTAATCTCAAGCGTGGTTATCGCCTTAATGATTCCAAGCCCGTAAAGTATGTACATTATGAATATAACTCCAGCAAACAAGATTCCTGCTGACAAGGTTTCTTTTCTCCCTTTTGTATACATGATTGTGCTAAGCAAGAGCACCATTATTGCTATTGTGCACGGATTTATTGAATCAACGATTGCAGCTCCTATGAGCACAGGCCATGTAAGCGTTGATGCAGTATCCTTCTCCTCAACTTTATTGGCAAAGTCTTTTTCAGATATTACCTCCTCAGGGCATTTTCCTTGCTCGCACAGGTCAAATAACTCCCTCCAATGCTCTTCCTTTAATTCCCCAACCACAAAGCTTTTTCCATCCACAATTGTAGTTGGCACCCCTCCTTTCATAGGGTCAAGCCCAAACCTTTCATACTCTTTGAACATTCTTTGCCTTTCTGCGGAATCATAATATACCTCATGCCATGTGATGTTCAGCTCATACTCTTCTCCGAGCTTCTCAAATATTTTTTCGGTTGCTGCGCAGTGCGGGCAACCAATTCCATAGTAAAAATCTATGTTGATTGCATATGATATACTGAGTAGAAATAACACGCCGAGCGCAAAATATTTGTTTTGCATGCTCTTTTTGTTCAGCCAAAACATTTATAAATTTATATGAATATATATTCAACAATATGAATTATAATTCAAAAGAGGTGATAATATGCCTTTTGGCGATGGAACAGGACCGTTTGGTCACGGACCTAGAACAGGCAGATGGTTTGGCTCATGCCCCCGCAGTTTTAGGCGCGGAAGAGGTTTTGGGCCAGGTTTTGGATGGAGAGGAAGAGGATACAGATTTAACGCAACAGCAACTACTGATAGGGCAGCCATTGAGGAAGAAATCTCGTACATGGAGGAACGCATGCGATGGTTAAAGGGTCTTTTAAGCCATCTATAATAAAATCCGCCCAAAAAACCCTGCAAAACATAAAAAGGACATTCCCTGTACTTATAGGGATAGTGCTTCTTATAGGTTTAGTAAAATCCTTGATTTCGACTGGCGCAATACCTTTCTTTTTTACAGGCAATGTGTTGGTTGATTCAGTAATTGGGGCGGGATTCGGCAGCGTTCTCGCAGGCAATCCAATTACAAGTTATATCTTATCTGGTGAATTTCTAAAAGAAGGCGCGAGCATTGCAGCTGTTACTGCGTTCTTAATTTCATGGGTTACTGTTGGGATAGTGCAATTTCCTGCCGAATCTATGATTCTTGGAAAACGATTTGCAATAGTTAGAAACGCCCTTGCATTTCTATCTGCGATACTAATAGGAATCATTATTTATTTGATGGTGTGATTATGAATGTTTTGGAGATGTATGGAAAGATAGGTGGAACAACAATTTTCATCGTTATTTTGGTTATTTTATATGCTTGCTTATATGCCTCAAATCCATCTGTTTTTAGTGCCTCGCTCAATAACTCATTATCTTTATTGGTCCAGTTGATTCCTTTGGTTGCGGCCGTTTATGCATTCACTTTCTTCATTAACTTAATTCCAGTTAAACCAGTTATGGATTTGATGAAGAAAGACGAGCATAAATGGGTTATTGCAATCATAGGAGGCATCCTTTCCTCTGGACCTATATATATGTGGTATCCATTATTATCAGAACTGAAGGCGAAAGGTCTTGATTCAAAATACATTATTGCATTTTTATACAATCGTTCAATAAAAATACCCCTTCTCCCTTTAATGATCTCTTATTTTAATTTAAATTATGTTTTATTATTGACCGGATTAACAATACTTTTTTCAACCATAAACGGATTTGTAGGCGGAATAATGTTAAGAGGTGATGAAAAATGAAGAAAATAGCTGTAGCATCCTCAGGAGATCTTCCCGAATCCAAAATAAGCGATTTGGCTGCTCGCGCGCCGTACATTTTGATTTTTGGAGAAGGCCTTTCTTTGTTAGAGGTCGTATCAAACCCGTTCGCTGTTGGAGGCGGAGGCGCAGGTTTTTCAGTTGCAAAAATTCTCAGTGATAAAGGAGTGACCGATTTTGTTTGCACGAGAGCAGGCCCTAATCTTGAGCGCGCGTTGAATGAGAGAGGAATTTCCTTGCACATAGTTAATTTAGGAATTGATTCCAAATCAGCAGCTGAATCTGTAGCGAGGTGATTTTATTCCCCCAAGGAGAAGATGGAGGCGCGTATCTTACTGTCCGAAAATTAGGGCATTTGGCCCCCCTGCAAGCGTTGATGCTCCTGTGATTCAGCTTGCGTTTGAGGAATTTGAGGCGGTGCGATTGAGCGATTATGAAGGTCTTGACCAAAGCGCCTGCGCTGAGAAGATGCGCATCTCTCAGCCAACCTTCCACCGCATTCTTGTTCAGGCGCGTGCAAAAATAGCTGATGCTTTGGTGAATGGCAAGCGAATAATAATAGAAGGCGGCGAAGTGCGCATGCCCGGATCTCGCTTGAAAACATACAGATGCAAAAGATGCGGTTATGAATGGAAATTCCCAGATAAGCTCGGCATGCCTAAACTTTGCCCGAACTGCAGCGCACCCTATGTTTAGAAAGGTTTATATATATAAAAATTTGAACTTTGATATGGCATTCAAGTTTATTCGCCGCATTCCTCTTTTTCGCAGGAGGAGTGAGGAATTTAAGAAGATGCACGAGAATGCGATGGAAGAGAAAAGCATCAATTTAAGCAAGCAGCTTTTTGAAATTGTGAAAATAGGAGATTTGAAGCAGGCAAAACGCTTAATCAAAAAAGGCGCGAGCGCAAATTATCTTAATTCCGAAGGCCAATCTCCGCTTATGTTTGCCAGCATGCGAGGAGATTTAGATATGGTGAAATTTTTGATATCTAAGGGAGCGGTTACCCATATTTCTGATGCGCATGGGAGAACAGCTCTCTCTTACGCGCTTGACAACAGGCATTTTGACATTGCGGAACACTTAATTGAGCACGGTGCAGATGTAAATTTGGCTGATGGTGATGGGAAAACTCCCTTAATGCACGCATGCATAAACAATGTATTTTCTCTCGCAAACCTGCTTATTGGGAAGGGAGCGAATGTGCATGCTATGGATAACAATGGAAACGCGGCAGCGATGTATGCCGCATGGTTCAGCAATTCCAGCATCCTTAAGCAATTCCTTGACAAAGGTGTAGATGCAAATTTAGCTGGTGCCGATGGCATAACATTGCTTATGCAGGCAGCTAAGGGAAACTCTCTTGGCAATGTTGAACTGTTGATTAAGCGCGGAGCAGATATTAATGCTGTTGATAATGTTGGAAAAACCGCTCTTCTGCACGCGCATTTATACAGGAACTATGATGTGGCTGAACTGCTCATTAAAAAAGGCGCGGATGTTAATATTAAAGACAGTTCAGGAAATACGCTAAAGTCCTATATGCAATTATCTTCGTTTAGGTCCAAAGGAGCAAAGAGGATTCTTAAGCTTTTGAATAAAACAAGGTGATATTATGGCAACTTCTCTAAAAAAAGGTTCCCAGAAAAATAAGAAGCCCGCAAAAAAATTCATTCAATCGAAACAGAGATTCAACAAAAATGTGATAGACCGTTTCTTTGATTATGCGGCAGAAGGCAATTTCAAGGGCATAGAACTGCTTTTGGAGACAGGTTTTGACCCCAACATTCGCGATGCTTCTGGAAGAACTCCTTTAATGGTTGCCTGCTGCAATGGGCACATTAAGATTGCAGAGTTGTTGCTTGAGGGCGGCGCAGATATCCATCTTCGCGACAAGTATAACAAAAGCGCAATCACATACACACTGCTTTTTCCAGGTTCAGCGAAAGAATCTCTTTTGCGCCTGCTTCTTTCAAAGCACAAACAGAGAAACAAGTTAGAAAAGGAATTGTTTTATGCATGCATATTTTCCGGCCCTCGTGAAGTTGAGTTGCTTCTTGAATCAGGCGCTGATGCGAACGCATCAGATGAATTATCTCTAACTCCGCTGATGTACTGCGCGAAGAACGGGAGAAAAGACAATGCCAGGGTTATTCTACAGTATAATGCGGATATTGACGCAAAAGATATTGATGGATTTACTGCATTCATGCATGCTTGTTTGAGTGGGCATTATGATATGGCATTGCTTCTTAAGGAAGAAGGCGCGGATACGAATCTGCATCCTGATATTATTGATCGGTTGCCCCGCGAGATAAGGGTGCGCATCGGATCAGTCAATAATAAAGCAAAAGGTGTTTTATATGAAAGCGAATAAGAAGCCAGTTTTTATTGCAAAACCAAAGCAGGCAAAGCTTTTTGATTTGGAGAAGCTGAGAGTAGAACAGCAGGACGCGAAGAATAAATCCTTGCTGAAGGCCGCCAGGTCCTGCGATTTTGAAGGCATTGCAAATGCGGTGTATTCTGGTGCGGATATCGATGCAAAGGATGAGAGGGGATATACTGCGTTAATCCGTTCAGCGATGAATGATGACATTCAGTCAGTGTATTTTTTGGTTTCCAAAGGCGCGAACATTGAGGAGGGCAAGTTTGGGATTGGAACTGCATTGATGTGGGCTGCGCGGAACGGAAGCATGAAATCAGTTGAACTTCTCACCCAAATGGGCGCGGATGTAAATGCGCGCAGCGAGCACGGCGAAACCGCGCTGATGTGGGCAGTTTGGAGCGAGCATGTGGATATAGTTGAATTTTTAATAAGCTTGGGTGCAGATGTGGACGCATGCTGTGAGAATGGCATAACATCCCGTGATATTGCAGCAGAGTCAAATAATATGGAAATACTGCATTTATTGGAGATATGGAAGGCAGGAAGATTTGATTAGCGCGCTCCTCCACCTCCGCCTCCAAATCCTCCTCCAAATCCTCCCATGCTGCTGGATCCGGAAGAGGGAGTGTAAGTAGGCCTTACGCTTGATGCAAGCGCATACGCAACATACCCGCTTCCGTAAACTCTGGCAACTTTTGTTTTTGGAATGAATTGCGGTGCAACTTTTTTCATTGCTTTTATCGTTTTTTCCGCAACATCGAGCGCGATTGCATATGTCATGTATTCATCCCACAGCTTAACACTTGCTGGCGGATGCTCTTCAAGCGCGCTGAAATCAGCCAAATATTTCTTGAAGTTGTTCCATTTCAGATTTAGCAGTCTGCCCTCTTTTGTCCATCGCGCATACACACTTTTTTTGGACAATGAAATCATTATTCCAATATCTATGAACAGCCCGCCCATCAACAATATAAACTGCTCAAATGAAAATGCAGAAGCGGCGCAGAACATCAACACAAATATCGATAATATATGCGCTCCCATAAACTTGCTTGCCAGCCCATATCCCGTTTCATCCATGTATTTTTTTGTGCCTATCCCCTTTGCAACTTTCTCTGCCCATTTTTTGGTGAATGTGTAAAACTCCCGTTTTGGCGCCACTTCCTTTTCAAACCTTTTCAGGCTTATTTCTTCATCATGGAATTTTGATTTCAAGTAGTTGAGCAGGTCTGTCTCATATTCAGCCAAATCTTTGTTTTCACCAATAATTCTAAACACAACATCCTTGCCTCTCTCTTCCACATCCATTATTCCCCTATTTACAAAAGACATTAGGGTCGCTGAGATTGCGTTGGAAAGTTCCTTACCCTTATATTCATAATCTCCGCTTGCAAAGAAAATGCATTCTGCAGGCCTATGCGCGCTTGGCGGTTCATGCTCGTATATGCCCGAGTATCCTATTTGTTCTGCGGAATACTCTCTTCCATATTTTAAGTATGCAAACGCCGCAACCAACAAAGGCGCCGCGATAAAATACAGCGCAAATGCGAGCAGGATTATTTTATCCAGCACTCTCCCGATGGTTCTGTCATACTCTTCCGCTTCAATTATGTCTTTTTTTGAATGTTTCAGGTCGTAATAGTAATATTCGCTTTCCTCGAACCATGCAAGAGGCATTAGCAGATTGATTTCAAGCATCTGCCCGGCAGGCTGCTCCGTGCGAATAATAATCTTGTTTGACTGCATTATCACTTCCGGTTTCTCAGGATATGAGTAATGCAAAAAATGCTCTGTCTCGGCAGCATTTCCAGGCATAATAATATTTACAGTAAGTTTTGTCGCCTTCTCCCATTCATCTCCCCAAAGTTTATAGTAGAACTGCGCAGTATCATTGTACAGTTTTATGGCTTTCACATCATACTCAAATATTGCGGAAACTTCACCGCATCCCTTGCTTAAACTGAGCACCAATTCCCTGTCTCCGCTGACTGATTTGCCCGGTTCATCTACCCTAAATGAACAGTCATCCCCAGTGCAGCTCCCTGATGGATTCATAATCTCCAATTCAGGAGGCTTTGCGATATATAATTCGCGAAACTTATCTCCTTCGCAGATCAAATTGTAGTGAATAGTTTCCTTCACATGCACAAGCCCATTTCCAGAGATAGTATAACTTATTTCAGCAGAAGGAATATAGTATACTTTGGCGAACGATAAACACATCATTAACGCTAAAAATAATATTAGATGTTTCATTTTCATATGCTAATTTCTCGCTCAACAATTATATATGTGAGCATTTTCTAAGGGTTTAAATGCTTTTCCTATCTCAAAAACGCATGAAAGTGAAGAGCATTTTTTGCGATGATGTCCAGAGAAAACAGATTCGCAGGCATATAGGATGCCTTATCAGCCCAGTATTATCTATTTATGAGCTTGATTGCACACTGCGCGCATCCGATTTCAGAAAAATGAAATCAAGCATAGATAAAACTTCAAAAGTGTTCATGGAAGAAGGGTTTGTAAATGCTGTCATCGACAATCCAGTAGGCAGAAATCTCAGGCCCGCTCGCAGGGGCATAGAACTGCTTGCATCACTCTCCCTGCTTTCTGACGCTCGCAAGAAGCCCATAATGAGAGATAAGACATATGAAGGATGCGATATAATAATAACTTCATCGAACGTATTTCACCCTTTTCTTTTTTCTCCCAGGAATCTCCGCGACTCTTTATATGTCCGCGTTTCATCAAAGTATGAAAATGCATATTTCACTAACATTGAATACATGTCAAAACGCATATCATATTTAATCTCGCTTAAATCGGCAGCGAAGCCGCAAACCACAAAATCCCGCAGAAAGAACGGAAACCACACCACCCAAAGATGCAAGATTTGCGGTTCAAAATCAAACCTTACCACGCACCATATAATTCCAAAAAGGTATGGGGGCCCGGACTCATCGCGGAACAGCATTACGATTTGCAAATCCTGCCATAACAATAGCAAGGGCATTGAGATAATTATTTCAATGTATGAGCGCGGCATGAATAGCATGCCATGCCCAAAAGCAATCGGAATCGATCCGGCAATAATATTATTCAATGTGATTAACACCCTTCAGCTCATCAGGTATTTCAGGGATGAGAGCGTATATTACGGGCTCACTCAGACCCTCAACCTGTTGATGAAGAATATGGTTAATTCGTTCTATTCAATGCGATAAAACATTTTTGATGCTTCTCCAACCAGGTAGAATGAGCCGTACACTATAATTTTCCTGCCATTGCGCAGCGCGTTCTTCATCGCTTCCAACGCATTATTTTCAATCTTCGCGCCTTCAATCTTATTTGCAATTTTTATAGGATCAGCGCTGTAAGGCGGGCTTTCGATAGGAAATGTTGTTAAGGTAATGCAGCAGTTTTTTGGAAAGCATTCTTTTGATATCCTCCTCTCCTTTCCTCTTTTGCACGCAAACAATACTTCTGCACCGTCAAATTCATTAAGCGATTCAACATATTTTGCAACATTTTTCCAACCCCTAACATTTTTCGCCACATCAAGCACTGCATTGCCCAACCTCTCGAACCTTCCATGAAGCTTTGCATTTTTTATTGCATTCTTAACTGTGTTCTCTTTCAATCCAAGCCACTTGCACATTTCGAATGCAACCCCGGCATTTGTTCTCTGCCACGGTCCTTCCATCCCAATTTCTCCTTCATACTCTTGGCATATTATCGCATTTTTTTCAGCAACCATCCTTTTTTTAATGCCATGCCCTGCAAACAGCTTGCAGCCATTTTTCGCAATCGCAACTTTCTCCCTTGCAATTTCATCAATGCTTTTGCCGAGCATGTTTTCATGGTCGATGGATACTGATGTGATCGCAGCGCAAACTTGTTTAGCTATGCCTGTTGGGTCGAGCCTTCCGCCCAACCCTGCTTCCAGCACACCATACTCAACATCCATATCGGAGAAATGCAAGTACATTATAGCAGTCATCACCTCGAAAAATCCCATTTCTCCACACGTATTCTTCACTTCATAATATTTTCTCACGAACTCCTTTTCAGAAATCAGCTTTCCGCAGCATTCAATTCTCTCGCGAATATTCTGCAGATGTGGAGAAGTGAATATTCCTGTTATTTTGCCGTCGAGCAGCAACGCATCATACACCATTTTTGCAACAGAACCCTTTCCATTTGTCCCCACAATATTTATTGCCGAAAAATTTTCCTGCGGATCCCCGAGCAATCTCATAACATCTGCAAACCGTTCGCGGTTTCCGCCTCGTTTCATTGCATACAGTTCCCTAATTATTTCTTCATTCATGCGCAGACTTATACTCCCAATGATATAAAATTATTCTTGCGCATAAAAAAATATGGAACTTCGCGCAAAAGTAGGAATAATCGGAGGCACAGGAGTGTATGATGTTCAGATGCTTGAGAATGCGCGCGCTGTTAAACTCCACACCCCTTATGGAAACACTTCTTCTAGCATAATTTTGGGCAGGCATGATGGAGTTGAGATTGCGTTCATCCCGCGCCATGGTGAAAAGCATATTCATCCTCCGCATGCAGTTCCGTATAGGGCAAATATATACGCGCTCAAACAGTTGGGTGTCGAGCTAATTTTAGCACCAATGGCAGTCGGCTCGCTTAGAGAGCGCATAAAACCGGGAGATTTTGTTTTTCCAGACCAGTTTATAGACAACACGCGCGAACGCACATATACTTATTATGAAGGCGGCGAGGTTGCGCATGTAAGCATGGCTGAACCGTTCTGCGCAACAACTCGCAGCATTCTTTCAAAATCCGCTTCTGAGTTAGGCTTGGCGTATCATAATTCAGGAACATACATATGCATACAGGGACCAAGGTTCAGCACAAAGGCCGAATCGGAAATGTACAGGATGTTCGGCGCAGATGTTATTGGAATGACTCTTGTTCCGGAGGCGCAGCTTGCGCGAGAGAAGGAAATCTGCTACCAGCCAATATGCATGGTTACTGATTATGATGTATGGAAGGAGCGCGCAGTATCTGTTGACGAAGTTATTAAAACGATGAAAAGCAATTCCGAGAACGCAAAGAAACTTATTAGCGCATCCATGCGCAGTTTGCTGTATGATGATTGCGTATGCAGGCACGCGCTTGATTCCGCAGTGTTATGAATATTTAAAAGATTAAGATAAAATAATAGTATATGCGCGCGCAGACGTTTATTTCATTAATCGTGCTTATCTCATTATCCCTTGCTTATGCGCAAACTCAAATAACTCAGTGTATGACAATTGATTCCCCTGGCGACTATTACATATCCGGGCCGCTTTACGGGGTTAACACTTCTAATTCATTCGCTCTTGAAACATGCATTTTCATATCAAGTTCTGATGTAATCTTTGATTGCCAAGGGAACAACATAACCGGGAATTATTCGCTTTCGGACAACAATTCTTTTGGAGTATTCGCAGGAACCAGCCCCGGCTCGCTGAAGAATGTTACCGTAAAAAACTGCGTGTTAAGCAATTATACGGAAACAAGCGCAGTCATGGGGGTTTCCGCAGGTGTAATGTTTTATAATGTTAACAACACCTTAGCGCAGAACATAACTGCATACAACAACACATATGCAGCGTATATCAGCGGCGGGACCACAACTGAGAACCATTCAATTGTTGAAGGGACGTGGCGCAACAACAGTGTAGGAGCATCAGCAAGCGATGTGTATAACATAACCTTCTCAAACATAGATTTAACCGACACATTGGCTGCTGGCATAAGCATATCTGATTCACATTTGATTGAGATTTCCGATTCAAACATATCGGGTTCAGGTTCAGATGGAATGCAGTTTTCAAACGTTCTTAATGCAACTGTTCTCAACTGCAGAATACATAATTCATTCAGCAACGGAATCAGTTTGAGCAATGCAAATTACACGCGTATCCAAGATGCAGTAATACAGGGGGGCACAGATGCAGGTTCAATAGGGTTGAATGTTTACAACACGAATTCTTCCACATTTGATAATGTAAGCATATCATACTTTGCAACTCACTCATTATTAGTGAAGGACGGATCAAATTACAACAATTTCACAGATTTAACATTGCATTCAAGCGGCTACGGTTACGATTGGGCGCCGGCATTGCAATTCTCTAACTCCACGCCCAACATATTCCCTGAGAGCAATTTATTCACTAACACAACTATTTACAACGCATCCAGATACATTGCATTTAACACTGATGCTTCAGGCCACCCCGAAAACAACTTCACTTCGCTTTCTTTGTGCTACGATTCATCCCTTAAAACATGCCTTAAATACTCATTCCTAAACCTTACTTATGCATTTATGGGCAATTTCAGCAACAATCCCAATTTAAAGATTGGTTCAGATTTCGTATCGCTCGATCCTTCAATAGGTGGCGTTGAACAAATAAATGTGCCTGCGAACATCACTTTGAGTGTTCAAGCCTGCGCACCTTTAAGTGTGCTGACCATATACAAAAAATCCGGTCTTCCATTAACAAGCAGCGATATAATATCTAATGGCGCGGTTTACAGTTCATCAGATGCAGAGTGCATTTCATCAAACATATACAGGTTTGAAGTGAGCTCGTTTTCAGGTTATGCAGTTAAAGACGACACCGATTGCGATGCATACTGCTCGTCTTGCGGCGAGTGCAATGTTGCTGTTGATACGCAGTACAATAAGGTGTGCTTCACCGGCGACATTTCTTCAACACTCAAAACTCAGTGCATAAACATTGGAGCCAACGATGTGGTTTTAGATTGTCTTGGCGCAACGCTTACAGGGATTCGTTCAGATGATTACGGCATTTATGCGAGTGGTCGGAGCAACATAACCGTCCAGAACTGCGTTATACATGATTTTGAGTCGGCTGTTTATTATGCAAACACCTTAAATTCTTACATAATCAATGTTACCACCAATAATTCTGGTGCAAATGTT
>JAJSAH010000014.1 GCA_024274875.1 archaeon | reverse complement strand
TTTGCCTGCGATAATCTGCGATTTCATTTGGGTTCTGGTGCTTGTCAGTTCGGCAGGCAGTTTTGCGTATGCAGTTAAGAGATGGCGCAAGCTGTTATACGGTTTCTCTCCTGTTGTGATCGCGCTCATCACATTCCCTGCGGTCGGCGCAGCGGTCGGTGTTGTCGCATTCTCGCTCTCTTATAGGTCGAGAGTTAGAGAGAAAGCACGTCTTAAAGCTCTCAGGGAGAAGGAGGAGGAGATTAAGAAGGAGCTTGAGGAAGGGAGAGAGATTGAGCAGGTGGAGCAGAAGGAAATTGGGCTTCCAGAAGAGGAAGGGCTGAACGATGATAGAGATTTCACCGAGCCAGACCGCGATAAGCCAGGTGAATACTGAATACTGAGGCGAGCAAATGAGCGAGCATTTGAGGAAATATGTGCGCACTGTGCCGCATTTTCCTAAGAAGGGCATTATGTTCATAGACATAACAACTTTATTGAATCATCCTGAGGCGTTTAAAGAAACAATAGATATTTTGCACCGAAAATATGCAGATGCTGAGATAGATAAGGTTGTTGGAATAGAGAGCAGGGGGTTCATAATCGGCGCACCTCTTGCGTATAAGTTGGGCAAAGGTTTTGCGTTGATACGCAAAAGAGGAAAACTGCCATATAAGAAGATTATTAGGGAGTATGAACTTGAGTATGGCAAGGATGCGATTGAGATGCATTCGGATAGCATAAAGAAGGGTGAGAAAGTTCTTTTGGTTGATGATTTGCTTGCGACTGGCGGCACTGCAAAAGCTGCCGCCGAGCTTGTTGAAGATGTTGGCGGAATAATTCATTCAATTGCGTTTGTAATAGAGCTTCCTGATTTGCACGGCAGAAAGAAACTGAAGAAATATAACATAACTTCTCTTATATCTTTTGAGGGCGAATAGCTATATGGTGGGGATGATGCCTTCTTCATTCGCCTTAATTAAGGAATTATTCGTTCGCTTATATTCTGAATACGGTCCGCAGCATTGGTGGCCAGCTAAGACGAGGTTTGAAGTGTGTGTAGGCGCAATACTTACGCAGAACACGAGCTGGAAGAATGTTGAAAAAGCCATATTAAACCTTAAATCAAAAAGATTGCTCGACCGCGAATCAATGCTCAACGCGGACCTTTCTTTAATACAGGAAGCAATACGGCCGGCAGGGTTTTACAGGCAGAAAGCCGAGAGATTGGAGTTGTTTTGCGAGCGCGTGGATTTGAATGCATTAAGCAGGATGAGCCTGCGCAGCGCACGCGAACATCTTCTCTCCATAAAAGGAATTGGCAGGGAAACTGCCGATTCGATTTTGCTGTATGCGCTCAATAAACCTATTTTTGTGATTGATGCATACACTAAACGCATATACTCTAGATTGATAGGCATTGGGATTGAAGATATAGGAGATTATGATGACCTTCGCCAATTATTTGAAAACGCGCTTGGCAAAAGCGCAAGCAGGTATAATGAGATGCACGCACTGCTTGTTCAGCACGCAAAACTTTATTGCAAAAAATCATCGCCCCTATGTTCATCCAGTTGTCCCGTTTCGCATATGTGTGCGTTTGCGCAGAAAACTAACTTCGAAAGCGCTTAGATAAGGCGTTTTTCACATCTTCTCTCTCAACCTTTGGCGCAACCTCGTTCAACGGAAGGTTCTCAACTGCTGAGAAGAACTCTCTTGCGCCTCTGCTTGATGGTATGAGATGCGCGTGTATGTGCGGTTCCGATCTCCTATCCACAGGATTGATAACTATGAGAGGATAATCTCCATATTCCTCCTGCACATATTTTGCGGCTTTTTCGATATTATCAAAAAACTCTTTTGCTTCCTTATGGCACATTTTATCATATCTTTCAACATGCCTTTTTGGCAGGACCATGATATGTCCCTTTTTAACGGCCCTCAAATTAACCAGCACAAAAGTATATTTTCCGGTATATACTACATTTTCTCCGCTCGCAAGTTCTTTACACAGCGCGCAATAACTCATAGCATCACATCTCAATTTTTTGGAATTTATAGTATGTAATTTCATCATTTTTTACGCGGGCAGCAATAAATACTTTTCTCACTCTCGACGCTTTTTTCACCCAATCAATAATCTCTTCAATACCCCATAAGTCATCAGCCACTTTCACTATGTATTTGCTCTCATCGTTTTTTGGTATCATTCCTTTTTCATGCACTAAGAATGCATCGTCATTCTCAACATAATTTACTGTATACATCTTCTTTCTCAGGTCTTTGTAAACCAAATATACATTCCTAAGCGCACTATTTATGCTGATTTTCTGCACTGCTTCCTGAAAATCCGCCTTTCCCAGTTCAGTTATGTATGCAGCTGCAAGAACATCAACGCAATATTTCCCATTCTTCTCAAACCCGATTTTCCTGGTTTTCAGTTCATTTGCAAGCCCTTCGTCCTCAATCTCAAACATGCGCATATTAATGCTATGAAATATAAAAAACTATATATACTTTCACTTTTAGAAATACATGGATGAAGTGTACTGTAAGGTTAAACGGTCCCGCTGATAAAAAGCAGATTGATAAGCTCAAGAGCGTTTTCAGTTCGCTTAAGGAAAAGCAGGACAAATCTGTTCGCACTTTAGAGAGGAAATATTCCGCTCTTAGGCCCTCTGAGATAGGGGATAATCTATTCTTCAACCGCATTATGCACTGGTCGATAGGGTCTACGCCGCACCATATATTCAACCCGTACCTGCCTCAGTTTTATCCATTTATGCATCTGGTTCCGATGGATTGCCGCGCTGTATTGCTCGAAGAATATGAAAAATTCATACGTTCGCGCATGAAGATATGGATGCTATCATCTTTGCTGAAGGATGTGCATGGGTTGCCTGTTGAGTTTGCAAAGCATTTGGGTTATTTGAGCAAACCTGTTGAAGAAACAGGTATTGCATACATATCTTTGTATCTTTCTTTCATGAAGCTTTCTGATGGCGTATCATACTTGCCGCAGGTTGTTGGCGCCGAGGTCTCATTTATAGATGACTCCACAGAACAATTCAATTTCGGTGAAAATGATTGGGCAAGCATAAATAATGTGCATCAGTTCAGAATAGATCCGAACAATAACGGAGACATCATAATTACCGAGCGCTATATTGATGACAACCATTTCGAACTCATATTTGCATCCACAGATGACCCTCATTTTAATTATACGCTCTCTTGCGAAGGTTCGTTCATGCTTATTCCTTCCCCAGACCTTATTGACAATCTGCTTAATAATTTTGCAGTTGCAAATATGGTGTATGAAGAAGATAAGATTAGGATGGATTACATTCACGTGCAGCGAAGATAATACTATTGTGTTTCTTGAACTCATGAACAAGCATTTTTTTGAGTTTTCTGATAAAATTGATTTTGCGTACTGCAAAGTGTTGAGAACATCCCCGGATATATTTGAAGTTAAAGATATTGATGTGTTTTTTGTTGAAGGCGCGATAAGCACTGATGATGAAAGAAAGCAACTTGAACATATAAGAAAAGTATCAAAGTATGTTGTCGCGGTGGGCGCCTGCGCATGCACAGGTTATCCTGCTGGCCAGCGCAACAGGTTTCCGCCATTGCTCAAACGAAAAATTTCAAATAGAGTGAAAAGGTATGGGCTGAATTCGGAAGTGCATCCTGTAAGCAAATATGTAAAGATTGATGATCGTGTTATGGGGTGCCCTATGCAGGAGGAGGCATTCCTCAGCATCCTCAACAAGTATTTAGAGATGGTGATCTGATGCACAAGACAGATGACATTACGTTGGATTCCATATGCAAGATAGAGGGTCACGCAAGTTTGGATGTTAAGGTTCTCAATGGCGAAGTTAAGAATGTTAAATTGAAAGTTGTTGAGAACATGCGTTTTTTTAAGGAAGCTGTGCTTGGCAAAAAATTCAGTTCTGTGCAATCATTAGTTTCAAGAATCTGCGGAACATGCAGCACAGCGCATTTCATGGGAGCGATTGAGTGCATTGAGCATACATTTAATGCAGGTGTTTCTGAACAATCGCTTATGTTGAAGCACTTAGTTATGAACAGCATGCAGATTCGCGATCATGCGATGCATTTGTTTTTCTTTTGCCTTCCTGATTTGTTTAATAAGGACTCAATTCTCGATTTCAAATCTGATTCAGAGAAATCACTGCTTCACGATGCGTTGCATGTGAAAGAGGTCGGGAATGCAATGGGCAGGAAGATAGCAGGACGTTCAGTGCATCCGTTGCATCCAACAGTTGGCGGGTTTTCAAAGCTTCCTTCCAACGATGATATTAAATCCCTTATACGCATGATTAAGTCAGAGCGAGATAAGGCAGTCCAATTTGTTGATTTATTCTATGATTGGGATAAGGTTTTGGAAAGAGACACGAATTATATTGCAACGCACATGGGCGACGACTATAATTTTTTAGAGGGGAACATATACGATTCTAAAGGCGTATGCATACCTGATTTTGCGTTCACCAATTATTTGAATAAAGTAGTTGTCCCTTATTCGCAGGCGGAGGGTTTTTTGTATGGCGGAGAAACATATATGGTTGGGGCGCTTGCGCGTATGAACATTAACAAAGGCAATTTGCATAAATACACGCGACGCGATTTATCAAAACACATCTCGAGATTTCCTTCGAAGAACGCATATGATAACAATCTTGCGCAGGCGATTGAGATTGTTCACGCGATGGATCACTCTCTTGAAATATTGGAACGTTTGGAGCTGCGAAACGAACCTGTGCAAGAAATCAAACCTGTTGCTGCTGGCGGCACGGGCATTGTTGAAGCGCCTCGCGGGACTCTTTACTATTATATGGAATTTGGCGGTGAGGGGGTTGTTGATAAAATAGAGATAGTAATCCCTACCGCCCAGAATCAGATAATGATTGAGAAGGATTGCGGTTTGCTTGTTCAGAACTGCCTTAACGCAGATATGGATAAGGATGAAATTAAGAGAGAGTTAGAGATTCTTATACGCGCATACGATCCGTGCATGAGTTGCGCAACTCATTTTCTCGAAGTAAATTGGAAATAACTAATAAATAATAAATAATGAAAAATAGATGTTTATTCGTTCACAACCACTGTTGCTTTTCCTTTCAGCAGATTGCCTGCCATCCAAAACAGCCTGAAATCAAACGATTCAGTCGCGGTGAACTCGACATCCTGCGTATCCCCTGGCATTAGCGCAGGCGCATCTTGCCACATTGGGCTGACAATCCTTACTCCATTTGCATGCGTGCCTTCGCTTGCCACTTCAAAGCGTATTCTTACCAGATCCCCTTTGTTCACTTCCAGTTCAGATGGCTCAAATCCTGCATCGCTTACTTTAACGGTGAACTCCTTTACAGGTTGGCCCTGCTCACCCTGAACAGTGAATGACACTTCATCGCTCCATACATTCTTTCCATCAACCACTGTGTGCGCCCTAGCATAGTATGTCCCAGGCTCATCTATTACTATGTTTGCAGAAAATTCGCCTGGTACAGCATAGTTTCCTGAAGAGTATTCCTGCGTCATTAATTCGTAATTTGTATCTGCAGGGTTTGTTTCTTCACCAACCACCGGAGTGCTCTGCTTTCCAAAATGGACTGCTGTGTGCGATACAGTTCCCTCAACACCGCTGATACCCCACTCAAACTGCGCTGATTCTCCAGCATTCATATCTGTTGGGTAGTTGGTTAACTCAATTGTAGGTGTTTCTTCAACAACCTCTTCCTCAACTGCTCCCACGCCTTCTTGCTCTTCAATCGCAGGCGGTTCTTCAGGGGTGGTTTGCTCCTGTTGCCCCAAACATCCCAAACTAACTATGGACAATAGAAGCAAAGGCATCAATGCATATACATATTTATTCATGAAAGCACCTCAGTTTAAACTATGAAGAATTTATTTTTAAGCTTTATCTCCTATTTTTAACCATGAAGTATGTAATTAGAAGGCTCAGCATAAAATCTGTTGCAAAGGTTTCAGCATTGCTGCACTGCATACTATTCTTCCTGGTAGGCGTGATTTATGGGGGAGTTCTCATCATACTCTCTCTTGTTGATTTCTCATCAGGCAGCACGACTCTCGTTTCGGGAGGCATAAGCCTTGCATTATCCATACTATCGCTCATAGGTCTTCCCATAGGGGGATTGGTGTATGGTTTCATCAGCGGAGCAGTAATGTCTCTGTTATACAATTTTGTGTCTGATTTTGTTGGAGGCGCAGAGATGGTGCTCGTTGAGAAGGCAAATTCCCCTGCAAAACCCAAGGTTAAGGGCCAAGATAAGCTTAATGCTTGAGTGGTGCGCTTATGCATACTGCTGTGGCGTGCTTAGGCAGGGGTTTGAGAGGGTATGAATCGGAGCAGGACTTGTACGCAAGGGTAAAGACGGCAGTGCATCTGTTTAAGACGAAGAAGGTAGATTACATAATAATGAGCGGCGGATACACGACCAGCGCAAAGTTTTCCGAAGCTAGCATAATGAAGCAGATTGCCTGCGATATGGGAGTCCCTCCGGAATGCATTCTGCTCGAGGAAAAATCAACCAACACTGTTGAGAATGCAATGTATATACATGAGACCGCCGATGCAAACAGCATAACTTCATTGCTTGTAGTCACTTCTCCATACCATCTATTGAGGACGCGCATAATCTTCAATAAAGTCATTGCAGATAAAGAGATGCGGTTTTTTCCATCATCATACCCTTATAAATTCAGCATGCTCTTAATGCACTATTTATCTGAATCGGTCCGTCTTGCTCGAATCCTGTTTTTCGGAATCAGTCTTCCCAAGAAAAAACCGAAATAATTCTGCACACATCATCGATGCATTCCTGCGCGCTCCTATTAAATGGAACCCCAATTATTCTTACGCG
The DNA here is from genome assembly GCA_024274875.1 of archaeon. Taxonomy (GTDB): domain Archaea; phylum Micrarchaeota; class Micrarchaeia; order CAILAH01; family CAILAH01; genus JAJSAH01. Next base: position 26,220 of record JAJSAH010000014.1, on the reverse strand, counting down.
TTCAATGATTCCTGCGTTAATCATTATTTTCAAGTTCAGCGCAAGGTCAAAATCGTGCATAGAGATATTCGGCGCGTCTTTCAACGCATGCAAATCTTTTTCTGTGAACACTTCAACTTTATTAATTCCCTTAACAGCATCTATTATATTCAACACTTTGTTTTGCAGCGGCAGTTCTTCAACGCTTGCATGAATGAATTCGTGTTGCGGAAACTTCTCCCTAAGCCCATCGATCATTTTTACTGCAACATCATCTCCTTTTACTAACTCATTCCCAAAAATGCAAAACCTTGCCATAGTAATTTAAATAAGCAGGTGCATATTATTATGTATGATTGTAGAGGACCCTTTGGCAACCAGAGGGGAAGATGGCTCATTGCATTGTAATGCCTGCGCGCGCATGTGCAAAATAAGAGATGGGAGCGCGGGGTTTTGCGGCATACGTAAGAATATTGGCGGAAAATTGGATTTGATTGTGTATGGAAAACCATCTGCGTTTGGCGTTGATCCAATTGAGAAAAAACCGCAATTTCATTTCCTTCCAAACACGATTGCATATTCAATAGGAACTTACGGCTGCACTTTTATGTGCAAATTCTGCTGCAATTGGGAGCTTGCCCAAGCAATTCGTGAACGCTTGCCTATGGATGTATGGTATGACCTGCCTCCTCGTAAGGCGGTTGAAGGCGCAAAATCATACAATGCATCAAGCATTGCCTACACATACAACGAGCCCGCAATTTGGTTTGAGTATCACAGGGATATTGGAACGCTTGCCATTAAAAACGGATTGTTCAACATACTTGTGACAGATGGATATGGCACGCAGGATTTTTGGGACCGTGCATCAAAATATGTGCATGCAGCAAGCATAGATTTGAAAGGTTTTGATAGGGATTTTTACAAAGAATACACCGGCGCGCGGCTTGACCCTGTTCTCGATTCGATTAAATATGCAAAAAAGCTCGGCAATATGTGGATGGAAGTGACTTCTTTAGTTATCCCTGGAAAGAATGATGATAAAGATGAAATAAGGTCTGAAGCAGAATGGCTTGCAAACATAGATCCTGAAATGCCGCTGCATTTAATTGCGTTTCACCCAAGCTATAAGATGATGGATGTTAGGTCAGCTGCTGAACATGACCTTCTCCCGTTGCGCGAGATTGCATTGGATGCTGGCCTTAAATATGTTTATTTAGGAAATGTGTTATCTCCGTTTGCCAACACCTACTGCCCAAACTGCGGGGAGATGCTTGTGCGCAGGACAGGTTATGCAGTTGAAGTGTTGGAGATGCTCGATGCAAAAAACTCAAAATGCATGAACTGCGGACTCCGCATACCAGGAATTTGGAATGCTGAGCAGGCAAGAAAATTGAAGGAGCGTGATTGAATGAGACCGCCAGCTGTTGCTGGGACATTTTACCCAGGGGACGGCCAGTCGCTAGTGAGCATGATAAGTAATTTTATTAACAGATGCGCAAAACCTGAGATGAACGGCAAATTAAGAGGGCTAATCGTTCCTCACGCGGGCTATATATATTCAGGCATCGTTGCTGCAGCAGGATATCGCTTGCTTATGGAACGCAAGGATGAAATACGCAAAATAATTTTGCTTGGCCCGTCTCATTATTCCTTATTTAACGGGGCAGCATCTTCAGGGGAAGATGTCTGGGAGACTCCGCTAGGCATGGTAAGTGTTCGCGAGTTGGTTGGAAATCATATATTTATACTTCCTTCTGCGCACAGCAACGAGCACAGTTTAGAGGTTCAGATCCCTTTCCTGCAGATAACCTGCCCAAAAGCAGGCATTTATCCAGTATTGATTGGCAATGCAGATTTCTTGCAGCTTGCAGATGATTTGCTGCAATATGTTGATGACAGCACTTTAGTGCTGGTAAGTTCTGATTTAAGCCATTATCATGCTTATGGTGATGCGGTTAAGATTGATTCGTATGCAAACAAATGCATTCCTGAGTTAGATGTTGAATGCGTTGAGCAGCGCGTTGAGGCATGCGGCAAAATAGGCATACTGGCGCTGATGCGCATCGCAAAATCTAAATCCTGGAAAGGCATGTTTGTGGATTACAAAAACTCTGGTGACACGAGCGGTGATAAATCCAGAGTAGTGGGGTATGGTTGTTATGCATTTGTTGAGTGATGATGAAAAAAGATATTTGCTGAATCTTGCGCGCAGGAGCATAGAATACCGGCTTAAAGGAAAGGAAATCCCAGATGAACGCCCTCCAACGCCTCAATTGCTGGAGAAGAGGGGCGTTTTTGTTACGCTTACAAAGAACGGCTCTTTAAGAGGATGCATAGGCACGCTTGAGCCGATATCATCTATTGCATCTGCTGTAAGGGATAATGCAATCGCAGCAGCGTTTAATGATCCGCGTTTTAATCCAATAACAAGAGATGAGTTAAATGATATAAAAATTGAGGTATCTGTGCTTTCTCCTTTGAAGCGCATAAGCCCTTCGTCGCCCGAACAGCTGTTAAGCATGGTTAAAGTGGGCGAGTACGGTTTATACATTCGCAAAGGTCCTGCGAGCGCCACATTTCTGCCGCAGGTTTGGGAGGATTTGCCCAATCCATCAGATTTTATATCCCACTTATGCATAAAGGCAGGATTATCTGCTAACGAATGGAAGATGCCTGGAATTGAGTTCTATATATATACTGTTGAGAAATTCTCAGAATGATCTACGCATGCAAAAAGTATTTATAGCAAAATTGCGCCAATCCCTGCATGCCTGCAACTAATGTGATAGGGAAGCTTAAATCTCATATAAGAAACAAGGGAGGTGCAGCAGGGCAAGCAAGAAGGCTTGGCTCAGCAGAAGTTATGCTTGCTTCAACGATTGCAGATGAGATATGCAGAGATTCTCAGGGGAAAGAGCGCATATACATTGATGCGTTGAAGCATGTTGTATCAAACTCCTGCGATGCAATGGAGAGAACTGCATCGCGCATAGCGCTTGCGCGCATGATGAGCCGTGTTGGAAGCAATGACCGCGCAGGATTGGACTTGCTTGTAAGCGATCTTAACATGGATATCCACACTGCTGATATCATTCTCCCAATTGTTAATGCAATGGGCGGCAGGCAATATATGTTCTCAATGATGTTCTTTGCATCAAGGGGATCCTGCGCAGCATATAATGTTTTGTCTGATTATCCTGAAAGAGAAGTGTTCAGTTTTTTTGCAAGGCAAATTGCAAAGAAGTCGTATTTAGATGCTAAGTCTTTGAAGTTTTGTTGGAACCTTCTCAAACTACCGCACAGTTCATACCTCTCAAAATACCAATTATTTCCGCTTAGTTTATCTGATGCTGAGCTTCGAGAGATGGAATCCTCTATTAATGTGCATGCGCTTATGGAAAACCTGGCAAAGGAAAGCGAAGCGGTCCTTATACGCGACCTTATGCATAAATTGCTTATGCATTCAGAGATAAACTGCGATTTGTATTTGGATGAAATTGCCCTTCAGTTATCTGGAGCTAACTTAGATACAAAAATTCTTATATCAACGATATTTCTTAATTCTAACGAGCAGCATAAGGTTTTTGCAGAATCGTTTGCAAACATAAATGCAGGCTTTTTATCAAAAATCTCATATTTATGGATTAACAGCATGTTGGATGATGAGGAGTTCTGCTGTGCAGTTGAACGCCATTTAGGTTAATATATTTATCAACCCTAAATAATACCATGGGGTTGGAGCAGGGCATTGATGACAAAATTCAGCGAAGGATTGAATTATGGAAGGGCAAATTGCTTGATATTTCGCTTAAAAACCGGTTGATTAATTTTAAGGAGAGCGCATCATCAATAAGGATTGATGTGCCTGATGCTCGCGAATTCTATGATCAATTGGTTAATAAGGGCGCGTTGTTTAAATTTCCAAAAGATTCTGCGAGCGCAGGCATCAAGTCCATGCTCAGCGTGCCTTTGCCTGAGGGGGAGGCATACAGAAAACTTTACAAAATTTACCTATCATCTCGCGAAAGCATTGCTGAGCAAGTTGTGAATACTTTATACATTGCATTTGGTATTCTTGAGCATGAAGATAGGGATTCTGGGGAGAAGTTAAAATCCCCTATAATACTGATTCCTGTTCAAATCCAACGGAGAAAGGACCTCTCAAAGCAGTTTCATCCCTTCACTCTTTCATTTCTTGAAGATGATATATTCATAAATCCTGCTTTAAGGCAGAGAGTAATGCTCCACTATGGGTATGATATAGGAGATTCGTTTGATGATGTTAACGAATATTTGAGAAAACTTGAGATAGATACTGAGAAGTTTGGGTGGAAGATTCGCAGGTCAGATATGCATTTAGGCATTTTTTCATTCCAGAAGTTGTCATTATACAACGATTTAATAGTGAATGAGGAGTTGGTGTTAAGAAATCCAGTTATACGGACGATGGTTGGCGACAAAGCGGCGCTTGAATCTGTATCAAATGTAGATACGGATTACGACGCGGACTCAATCGATCCTAAAGATGCATTCTTTGTGCTTGATGCTGATGAAAGCCAGAAGGAAGCCATACTCGCCGCTAGGAAGGGTGCAAGTTTTGTGCTTCAAGGCCCGCCAGGCACTGGAAAAAGCCAAACAATCGCCAATATTATTGCGCAGCTGCTTGCGGATGGGAAAAAGGTTCTGTTTGTAAGCGAGAAGATGGCTGCATTAGAAGTTGTGAAGAAGCGGCTTGATTCAGCAGGAATAGGCCATTATGTGCTTGAAATGCACAACGCAAACACTGCTGGAAAACGCTGGATACTTGAACAGCTTGAGAATTCGCTGGTTGAAAACAAGCTGTATGGCAGCAAGGATGAATTAATTGATCAGATGGTTGAGTCGAGGAAGGTATTGGTTGAATATGGCAAGGAGCTGTTGAGCGGTTCGTCTGATGCATTTCCTTTATGTAAAGTGTTCGGCAGGCTTGCCAAACTGAATCATATACGTTTTGCAGGCATCAATGTTAATTTGAGCGTCGATTTTGATGAATTTAGAAAGAATAAGACGATTTTTGAAGAATTGGACATGTATGAGGATCAACTTGCGCAATTTAATTCCAGCATGCTTAGATACATCAATCATAAATGGATAGATGTATTCACTGATCTCAAGAAAGAGCAGTTGAGAGAGCTTTTGGACAGGTGTTTAGAGCTTATAGAATACATAAAGGAAGATGCCAAAAACCTATCTAACAATGCGAATATTCATTTCAGGTCAGTTTCTGATCTAAAAGGGCTTGATGAGGTGCTGAATCCGCTTTTATCCATTCCAGATACGGATTACGCGCTGAAGGAGCATTGGTTTTCAGTAGATTGCAATAGGTTTGAGGATGCAGTTAAAGAGTATAAGATAAAGCTTGATGAATACAATGCGATACACCAATACTTAGAATCTAAATATAAACCTGAATTTTTAAACATGGATAATAATGAATTTGAGAAAATGCATAGAAAAATCAATGGCTCGTGGTTTTTTGTTGTGAGGTTGCTTGACCCAAGGTACAAGTTTTACGCGGCTAAGCTCAAATCTCTCCTGAAAAGTAGCAGCGACCTTGAATATTCCGAATTAAGCCATGATTTGAGGCAGTTTGCGCTGTTTCGCAAGATAGGGCGAGATTTGCAGAAATTAAAAGGTGAAATTTGCGATGCGATTGATGATGAAAAAGTTGAGGCAGATCAGATATTGTCAATAATCAACTGGATTAGGAATTTGAAAAAGGTTGAAGGGTTGTTCAACAAAGAGCTGATAAATTCAATATCATCTGGTTATGATTTGAAAGGACTGGCTGAGAGGTTTAATCAGCACATATCTGATTTTCTTGATTCATACTTTAAGGTGATGGAATATTTTGAACATGAAGCAGTTGAGAGATTTTTCAAATCTGCATCATGGGAAAAGTTGGATGAGCGTTTTAAGAGCATCCGCAATCATTTAGATGACATATCTAAGTGGGTTGAATTTAAAACTGCGCTTGATAGGCTTGATAAGAATATGTATAGGATATTTGCGAAGAGCATGCAGGATGAAGAGAGGAATTATAAGATCAGTGAATTGTATGAGAAAATATTTCTGCAAACATATTTATCTCGCCTCAATTTAAATTTTGCAAAGCGCAGCAGAGAGTATTTCGATTTAGTTAAGGATAAATTTGTTAAGGGCGATGATGAGCACAAGTATTACTCTCGAAACAGAATAATTAAAATGATTGAATCTAAGAAGCCCAAGATAAATCTCACTTCCACAACCTCCGAGGTAGGCATACTTAGGAAAGAGATTGGGAAGAGCAGAAGGTTTAAGCCATTGCGCAGGCTATTCTCTGAGATACGGAATTTAATCTTTGTTTTGAGCCCGTGTTTTATGATGAGTCCTTTATCGGTTGCGCGGTTCATAGACCCGAAGGTCCTGCACTTTGATACAGTTATATTTGATGAAGCATCGCAGATAATGGTTGAGGATGCAATAAGTTCAATAATCCGCGCGGACCAAGTAATAGTTGGGGGTGATTCAAAACAGCTTCCCCCAACGATGTTCTTTAAAGTAAATGAAGATGTTGATGTTGAGGAAGGCATAGAAGAGGCGGCAAGCATATTAGATGAGACAACCGCAGCTCTTCCCAATCACATGTTGAGATGGCATTACAGGAGCAGGGATGAATCATTGATTGCATTTTCTAATCGTCATTTTTACAGTAATTCCTTGATAACTTTTCCTAATAACAAACTCAACTCGTTTGCGATAAAGTTAGTGCATGTGAAAGATGGCGTTTATGATAGGGGCGGAACAAGACAGAATAAGATTGAAGCGCAGAAGGTTGTTCAGCTTGTTAAGAAGCATTTTGATGAAATGCCTGGCAAATCGCTAGGTGTAATTGCGTTTAGCATAGCGCAGCAGCAGGCCATATATGATGAGCTGGACAGGTTTTTGCGTGAGAATCCTTCATATTTGAAGCATATGAATGGCGACAGTCTGCGCGCATTCTTTGTCAAGAACCTCGAAACAGTTCAGGGAGATGAAAGAGACCATATCATATTAAGCGTAGGGTATGGCAAGGATGCTGATGGCAATCTTTCTTTGAATTTTGGGCCTATGAATAAAGAAGGTGGTGTTAAGAGATTGAATGTTGCGGTTACGCGCGCGATACAACGGATAACTATTGTGTCGTCCATACTTCCTGATGAGATTGATGAATCGCGCTCATCAAGCAACGGCCTCAAACTTTTGAAGAAATATTTGGAGTATGCACGTTTATCAAAACCTATTTCATGTGATGAATCTTCCGAAACGAACTATTCAGATATGAGGGATGCAGTATATGCGAAGCTTTTGCAGGAAGGGTTTGATGTGAGGAAAGGGGTTGGAAGTTCAAAATTCAACATAGATGTCGCCATAGTGGATCCATCCAATCCTAATGAGTTCGCATTGGGCATAGAATTAGACAGCACTGCCTACACCAATTCTCACAGCGTAAGCGACAGGGAGAGAATACGAACTGAGATGTTGAGGAAGATGGGATGGAATGTGCACAGAATATGGTCGTATGATTGGGTATTAAACTATGCGAAGGAGGTTGAGCGAATACATTCTTTAATCAACGGTTCGGATAAATTAAAGGCATCATCTCGCGAAAGGGAAGGTCATAGAAGAATAGAGCATCTCAGTAAAGATATATCATTTGCAATAAAAGATTATCCTGTTGTTGCGCAAACTTCTTATGGCACTGTTGATCAGTTTATGAAGTATGACTTTTTCAAGCATGTTAAAGAAATAGTGAAGAGTGAATCCCCAATTCATAAACAGTTGGTTATGAAAAGGATTTTTGATGGGTTTGGAGTAAAAGGGTCAAAGAAATCAAAAGCCAGGTTTGAAGAGATCATTCAGATGCATCTGCCAAATAACGAACTGGCGCTGGATGATCATGATGTATTCTGGCATGGAGATCCTAAATTCGCCTATAATATACGCAAATGTTCCTTGGATGTTCGGCCTTTAAACATGATTCCTATAAGTGAGATACGCTTTGCAGTGTTATTAGTTGTTGACAATGCCATAAGCATAAGCAGAAAGGACATCCCAAAAGAAGTTGGGAACATATTTGGAGCCGCAAAAATCACTCCTAAGTTTAAAGCAAAAGTTAATCTTGCAATAGACGATTTATTTAATAAGAAATATATCCTTACAAATGATGATGGAAAGATTGCCATAAATAAGGATTTTGGGAAATGAACTTTTTCCATTAATTCCCTAACAATGCTTTTATTTCAGCAGAGAGCATTCTGCGGTTCAATAACAAATGAATGAGCGCCAGCCCTGCCATTGCGAAACTTGAGATTGTATGAATCCTTTTCAGATTGGTTTTTGTTGAATCTGGAGAAAGCCTGTCTATTTCTGCATTTGTCTCATTAGAAGAGCCATACAACCCAATTCCGGTAAAAAGAGCAACCGCAAATGTGATGATCAGCAGTAAAGAAATAATTGCTTTTATCTTAATTGACCTTATTTTTTTCATAAAGCCCCCGGTGGGATTTGAACCCACGACTTCGTCCTTACCAAGGACGCACTCTACCAAACTGAGTTACGGAGGCGCGCTTTTATGAGCCGACGCAACATCCAATTCATTAAGCAGAATATTTTTTTAAGAATATTGTCTGCGTTGGATATGCGAACTCTATGCGTTCTTTTTCAAACCGTTTTTTGAGTTCTATATTCACATTTTGTTGTATATCCAAGTATTTGACATAATCGCTTGTATTCACATAGTACATCACTTCGTATATGAGGCTGAAATCTCCCATCTCTTTAAAATGCACTCTGCTCAACTGTGCCAGTTCAATGCCATCAAATATGTTCTTCACAATTTTAGGTATTTTGCCCAGTTTTGCAGTTGGGGTTTCATACGCCACCCCAAATCTGAATATCACTGCACGCTTTTTCATTCTTTTATAATTATGTATTCTTGCTTCTGTTAATTCCTTGTTCGACACGATTAGTTCTTCCCCTTGCAGAGTTCTAATCCTTGTTGATTTAAGCCCTATTCTCTCGACAGTCCCTGAATCATCTCCAACAACGATAAAATCTCCTTTCTTGAACGGCTTGTCAAAATATATGGAGAATGATGAGAAAATATCGCTGAGTATGTTCTGCACTGCGAATGCGACAGCGATTCCGCCGACACCCAACCCAGCAATCAGCGCGCTTATCTCAAACCCGTAATTTTGCAGCACGATTATTATTGCAAGCATCCACACTGTTGCTTTCAAGATGTTTGCAATAAGTTCCAGAAGCGATGAATCTCTATCTCCCCTCTTTTCTCCATATTTTTTCAGCGTGTAATCGATTACTTTTCCGATGATTCTCGAAACATAATACACTCCAGCCAGCACAACCAATCCATACGCCACATCTTTCAGTATTAAGGGAGCATCGGTAACTGCTATTCCAAAATATGTTCCAAATGCGAAGTAAAACGGCCATCCAATTTTCTCGATAAGTTCTACCATGAGATCGTCAACGTCTGTTTTTGTTTTGCTTGCTATTTGTTTCAGTCGAAACAGCACAATTTTTTTAAATATCCCTGATATGAGGAATATTGCAAGGAATACGGTAATGCCTGCTAGGTAATTGTCCTGGCTTACTAAGGTTGCGATATATTGGATATCCATGTTTAAAATTGCGCAGGATGTTTTTTATTCTTTGCATTCTTTTTTTAATCATGGAGCGGAGAGTAGAAGGGTTTGACCTCGATTCAGTGCGTTCTATCAGCGATCTCATGGTTAAGTACAGAGGTATTGGGATACAGGCAACCAACCTCTCTATTGCTGATGAACTTCTTGAGCGCATGATTGATGAAAAAGTTACATTTTTCTTCTCTTTCACATCAACTGTAATAAGTTCTGGATTAAGAGAGATTGCTGCGCAGTTCATACGCGATGCAAAACCAGATGCAATTATAACTACAGTTGGCGCGATCGAAGAGGATGTTATGAAATCGTTCGGCAATTTTTACATAGGCAGTTTTAATGTTAATGACTCTATGCTCAGGAAGAAGGGCATTAACAGGATTGGAAACATATTTGTTCCGAATGGGAGATATGAGGAGTTTGAATCATTTGTCAGGCCCATTCTTGAATCGTTTGGCGATGCAGTGATTTCACCGAGCGAGCTCATAACTGCCCTCTCCTCGCGCATAGAAGACAAGAATTCATTCCTTTTAGCGTGCGCTGATTCACGGGCGAAAGTATTCTGCCCTGCGATAACCGACGGCGCGCTTGGGATTCAGTTGTATATGCACAAACAGAGGCATCCGAAGTTTTCAGTTGATGCCACAGCGGATATGAAGGAACTTGCGAATATTGTTCTCAGTGCCAATAAGACTGGCGCGTTAATTCTTGGCGGGGGGATGATTAAACACCATACAATAGGCGTGAATCTTTTAAGGGAGGGTCTTGATTATGCAGTGTACATAAGCTCTGGAACCGAGCAGGATGCTTCGATAAGTAGCGCATTCCCAAGAGAAGGAATAAGCTGGGGGAAGGTTAGAGCGGACAGCAAACATGCCTTTGTATGGGGCGATTATTCAATGCTGTTTCCCTTGCTGGCCCTTTCTTTGCACGAAAAATTGAAAAAATAATTATCTTATGTAGGGAGAAAGAATCTTTATTGCGCGTTTTATTGCATTCCTAACTTCTTCTTCGCTTTTTCCTCCCGTGCATATGATTTTTCCATTCTTGAACAACAGCAGTGATGCCTTTGGGTTGTGCAGTTTCAGTATTGCTCCTGGGAACTGCTCCGGCTCATACTCAACATCATCCACTTCCATTGCGATGGAGTATAAATCAAGCTCTACATTCAAGCTGGCTGATGCAACGATATTCTCAATCCTAAACTTCGGTTGCGGTATTCTCTTCTTTTTTTTCGGCATATTAACACCTTTTTAAATCTTCTGTAAAATGATTGGCTAAATAACTTTAAAAATGTATTTCACGCTAACTATGATTAGGTATAAGGGTTGTTAGCATGGTTAAGAGGTCTCGTGGCACATATTCGTCGTATACAAGAAAGCTTAAATCTGCAAAGAAGCTTGGCGTGACAGCTATCTTTAAGCAGTTCAACGAGGGAGACAGAGTAGTTATAAGCTTGAAGCCAGGCCACTCAGGCATGCCGCACCCCAGGTACAGGGGCAGGCATGGAGTGATTGTTGGCAAGCAGGGCAGGTCATACAGGGTTAAAATAAGAGATGGGAATGCAGAGAAGATTTTAATATCCGGCTCTGTTCATTTGGAGAAGGTGTGAATATGTTTGGCAAGGAGATAAGGGATAGCAGAGTAGTGTGCCTTGCAGAAGTTTCAAAGATACTCAGCGAAAGGGAGAAAGACGGCGAGCTAGGTTTTGAGCAGAAAAAAGCATTGGAATATGCCGTGAAGCACTCTAATCTAAGCTATGAGAAATCGAAGGAATTGATAGGCAAACTTATTGAGCTCCCTTATGTTTCAGAGGCAATGGCTGTTAAGCTGGTCGATTTAGTTCCTAAGACGGAAGAAGAAGTTGCATTGATTTTTCAGCAGGAGAAGCGCGATTTGACTAATGCTCAGATTAAAGAGCTTTTAGGTATAATTTCTAATTTGTAATAGGTGATTTTTTGCAGAGAAGAGAACGCCCCTTTAGGGAGAAGCAGATGGAAGAATACGCATACGTGCTGGATTTCCTGCCGTATGGCAAATCGAGCGATCCGCGCAGGCAGCCAGTTGTTCAGCTTATTGGAGAGAAGTTCTTCACTCTGCTTGAAGCATACCCAAAGATGGGCGCCAACTTTTCAATCGGTGAGAGAGTGTATGTTGGCAAGGATGAAAGAGAAAAGATTGGGAGTATTAGGGGTAGGGTCTCGTTTGCAGACCTTACATCTGCTTCAAAAAGCAGTTTGAGAGATGTAATTTCGAATATCATACGCAAGAGGGAGCAGGAATTCATAGATTTCTTTAATAGGTGCGGCCCTGTTAACATACGCTTGCACCAATTAGAACTGCTTCCTGGCATCGGAAAAAGGACTATGAATGCAATTCTTGAAGAGAGAGGGAAGAGGCCTTTTGAGAGTTTTGCGGACATCGAGAAGCGCATACGCATAACAAAGCTAATTGATTTCCTTGCCCAGAGGATAGAGGAAGAGTTGCATGGGTCCAAGTATTACTTATTTGTTAGGCCTTCAAGGTATAGATGATGCGCCGAAAGAAACATCTTGGGCAGCATTTTTTATCCAACTCCAATGTTCTTAATGCTGAAGCTGTTTTGATTCCTGTTGGGAGCAAGGTTTTAGAGATTGGTGGCGGAGACGGCAGGTTGTCTGAACGGCTTGCGCGCAGGGCATCTGAATTGCACATAGTTGAGAAGGATATAGAATACGCAGAGCTTTTGCGCGCTAAGTTTTCTTGCAATCCGCATGTTCATATTATAAACGCTGATTTTCTTGATGTTCCTCCTGGCAGTTTAGAGGTTGATTATATAATAGGCAACATACCATATTACATATCCTCTCAGATCACATTCAGGTTGTTGGATTGGAAATTTAAGCGCGCATACATCATGTACCAGAAAGAGTTTGCCGCAAAACTCATCGCTAAAGGCAATAAGCGTTCGCGCATGTCATTTTTTGCATCATATTATTTTAACATAAAGAGGGTGTTTAACATCTCCAGGTCGATGTTTTCCCCAATGCCTAAAGTTGATTCGACTCTTATGGAGATTTCTATTAGGAACGCGCGCAGGCTTGACCTTTCGGTTGAAGAATTCATAACAAACCTATTTCAGTACAGGCTGAAATCTATTAGAGCAACGCTAAACCTAATCATTAAGCAGAAGAGTTTGAACTCCAGCGCGGAGGATTTATGCAGGGAATTAGGGATGGACTGTTCAAAGAGAGTGTTTGAATTAGATGAAGCCCAAATAATAAAATTAGGTAAAAAATTATCTTCTCTTCTTCCTTGACACCCTTTTCTTGCTGTGCCTGGTTTTGTTTTTCTTGTTCTTGTACTCAATCATTATGTTGTATACCTCTTTGATTGCCCCTATGAACGCAACTGGGGCAGTGAACAGCGCGATTGCCATAGACAGGTCCTTGAAGAATATGAGCATCGGGTTTGAGCTCACCCAACCAAGCACAATAAATGCTATCGCAGATATAATTATTACGACCAGCGCGTTAGTAAATCTTCCCAGTTCCGTGTCGAATATGTTTATAAGCCCTACTATGCTGCCCAGCACCATAAGCAAATTGTATGAATTTTCGTTCCCGGAATGCATAGTTCCTACAATGAATGCAAGCAGAACTCCGCAGATAAACGAAAACTCCGCAATAGTCTCCCATTTCATCATTTCACCTATTATATGCTTATCCGCAATCTTTATATTTGTTCTTTTCCGTTGAAATACTCTCTCAGCGCCTTAGGAATTCGTATATTGCCTTCCTCATCTTGATGGTTTTCGACTATTGCAACGATTGCCCGTTCAGTTGCGATCCCTGTTGAGTTGAGCGTATGCGCAATCTCTTTCTTTCCGTTCTTTCTGAGCACTCTCACTCTCATTTTGCGCGCTTGATAATCAGTAGTGTTTGAGCATGATATAAGTTCTCTGTATGTGTTTTGCGCCGGCATCCATGCTTCTATATCATACTTTCTGGCTGCGCTGTCGTTCATATCCCCGCTTGCTATATCAACCACTCTGTACGGCAGCTCAAGTCCCTGCATGATTTCTTCACTTATCCTTACCAGTTTTTCGTGCCATTCCCAACTGTGTTCAGGGAGGCAGTACACATACTGCTCCACCTTATCAAACTGATGCACTCTGAAAATGCCTTTCGTATCCTTTCCATGCGCTCCAGCTTCTTTTCTGAAATTTGTTGAGAATCCTGCATACATCTTTGGAAAATCATTTTCATTAATTAACTCGTCCGCATGGTATGCCGCAAGCGTCTGCTCGGAAGTTGCGATAAGGAATATATCTTCATCTTCTATTTTATACAGCGTTTCCTCGAAATCTCCAAGCTCAGCAGCTCTTTTCATATATTTATGGCGCAGTAGAAAAGGCGTATGCATCGGAGTGAACCCCTTTTTTATTAGAATGTCCATCGCATAGTTGATTAGAGCAAAGTTGAGTTTCACCAGATCATTCTTGAGATAATAAAACCTTGCTCCGCTGACATTTGCCGCTCTCTCTAAATCAACCAAATCTCTTTCGACGAGCAGGTCCACATGGCTTTTCACTTTAAACGGCTTTTTACCAGCACTGCCCCATTTTCGGATTTCTTTATTGCCAGATTCATCTTCTGCCACAGGAACATCTTTGTGAAGTATGTTTCCTATGGTGTATCTTATCTCATCTCTCTTTTTTAGGAGTTCGTTGCATTGTTTTTCCATTTCCTCAATCTGTTTTCCGAGCTCTCTCATTTTTTGTATGGCATCTTCAGCGCTTTTTCCCTCTTTTTTCAGCACGCTTATCTTCACTGACACTTCATTTCTCTGCTTCCTCATCTGTTCGATTTGCTTAAGGAGAGATCTCCATTCTTTATCATACTTAACAACCTCATCAACTTTTGATGGGTCCTTAAACCTTCTTTTTTCGCTGTCAGCAATCGCTTGAGGGTTTGTTCTAAACATCTCCATGCTCAGCATATTTTCACCAGTTTCAAATGTTTTTAATCCTTGTGCATTTAAATAGTTTCATGGATCTTCGCTATGGGGCAGTCGCTGGTGGGCATAAAGAAGTATGCACTTCAGCCATGCATGCGCTGAAGAAAGGCGGGAATGCAGTTGATGCTGCTCTTTCGGCTCTTTTTGCATCATTTGTTGTTGAGCCTGCGCTGACAAGCATTGGGGGCTCAGGTTATGCTGTTGTAAAAATTGGCGACAGCGTTAAATCTTACGATTTCTTTTCTTCGTACACCAGCAAGGGTGTGGCCAGCAGGGAGATGGATGAAGTGATTGTTGATTTTGGAGGGGTAAAGCAATCGTTTCCAGTAGGGCATAAATCTATTGCAGTTCCTGGCAATATGAACGGAATAGCGGCGCTCCATGAGAAATACGGCAATCTTGATATGTCCGAAATAATTGCGCCAGCAGTTCGCCTTGCAGAGAATGGCGTAAAGGTGAATGCAATGCAATCCAACATAATGCGCATGTTGGGCGAAGTGTTCATGTATTCTGATGATGTGCAAAGAGTGTATTGCATGGACGGCGCGCCACCAATGGAAGGGCAAGTTATGTATAACCACAGGCTTGCTGAATTCATGAAATCTTTTGCTGAGAATGGGTTAGATGCATATATCAGCGAGATGCATACGTTCATTGAGCGCAACGATACATCGCTTGCTAAAAAAGATATTAACGATTATGAAGTTATTGAGCGCGACCCCATAATTACTGAGTATTACGGCCATTCGGTCTGCTCGCCTCCTCCGACGTCAGCAGGCGGGTTTCTTTTGTCATTATACCTTCAGCTTTCAGATGCATTTACTTTGAAGGCAATTAAACATGGGAGCGCGGACTATATAACCGCGATAGGGAGCGTGCTCAGGAAGGGATTTGAAGTGCGCTCATCTTCAATGATCAAATCATTTTATGATGGGTCTTGGAAGTCGCTGCTGTCTCCTGAATCTATTGAATCTCTCCGCAAGGAACTGCTTTCTTCATATTATGCAAATGAGCGGTTTTTGGGGAATACCACACATGTAAGCGTGCTCGATAAGGATGGGAATGCAATAAGCATGACTACAACGAACGGTGAAGGCAGCGGCATAATGCTGAACGATACAGGTGTGCATTTGAACAATATGCTCGGCGAAAGCGATTATTATGTGAAAGGCATTCACAGATTTTCTGCTGGCGAGCGATTGATTTCCATGATGTGCCCGACAATGGTATTGGATTCAAAGCGCGATGTTGAACTAGTTCTCGGAACTGGCGGCATAGATCGCATTCCTCCTATGATATTTGAAGTGATTGTAAATTATGTAGTGTATGATATGAATCTGCGTCTTGCCATAGAAAGCCCGCGCATTCATTTTGCTGAGGGCAAGTTGCAGATTGAACCCGGGTTTGATGCATCAGAGATTGCCAATGTAAATGGGTTTGAGTGCAATGTGTGGAAGAGCAAGGGAGTGTATTTTGGCGGAGTTAATGCAGTCGACAGCAGAGGAAAAGGGTTTGGGGACGCGCGCAGAGGCGGGCATTTCATATCTGAATAGGTGTTTTAATGCCGGACCAATTTACTGATCAAGAGAAGCAACTCCTGGGCAAATTTTGCACTAATGTCGATTCGGATGTTTTTGCTTTGCTCAACCTGCCTGATGTAGTTAAGGGCACTTTGTTTTCAAGATACAGCAGGTCTCCGAAGAGTTTGAAGCGCCTGTTGTTAGATGAATTCGTGCATGGCACTGAAATCCATGTTAAGAGCTTATTGGGAGAAGCGCATAGCGATGCATTGCTGGAGATTGGCAAGGCTGAGAAATTTTACGAGCGCGTATTGATACAATACGGAGATGATTCAGTTGCTGAGCTTGGCGGAGCGCATTTAGCGCTTGAGAACATAAGCAATCTTGCGACAAAATTTATCGAAGACCGCAGGATTGGCATATCCCCGCTGGAGAAATCCAGCAGATATGTGTACTTTAATGAGAAGGTTGACGGAAAATACAAATTCTATAGAGATGATCTTATACTGAATTCAAGGTTAGGAGATGAGTATGAATCTGCATGCAACCTCCTGTTTGATACATACACTAAGCTTATGGAGCCCATGTCTGCATATTTTGATGAAAAATTCCCAAAAGATGAGAATGTATCGGATCGCGCGCACAAATCAATCATAAAGGCAAAAGTATGCGATTCGCTTAGGGGTCTTTTGCCTGCATCTACTCTTACTAATGTTGGGCTGTTCGGAAATGGCCGTGCATTTGAGTATTTAATCACTAAGATGCGCGCATCCAATTTAGGTGAAATAAATGATTTAGGTAAACAGATGCATGATGAGCTTAACAAGGTTTTTCCAGTATTTATAAAACGCTCATTTTCAAAGTATGGCGATCAAGCTGTAGAGTACTGCAACAGCGTAAGGTTTCCCGCGTATGCCCCATCAAGTGAAGCAATTGATTCTTCATATGTTAAGCTTGTTGAATTTGATCAAAATGGTGTTGATAAAATTGTCTCTTCCATATTATTCGCCGCAACTGGCAAATCTTACGATGAAGCATTGGAATGCGTTAGCAGGATGAGCGATGCGGAGAAACGCGATGTGATTGCTAATTATGTTGGCAACCGCAAAAACAGAAGGCACAGGCCAGGGAGGGCATTTGAAAATACGCAGTACTTGTTTGAGATGTGCGCAAATTTTGGTGCGTACAGGGATTTGCACAGGCATAGGATTTTAACTCAGGAAAGGCAGCTTTTGACCACATTCAACGGGTATGATGTTCCAAATGACATAGTTAATGCAGGTTATGTTGGTGAATTCGATGAAGCAATGAAGTATGCCGACCAAGTATTTAGAGAATTGTTCACCGTTTCTCGCGAGCATGCCCAGTACGTTGTTCCTTTCGCTTACAGGGTTAGGTGGTATATGCGCATGAATTTAAGGGAGGCATACCATTTGATTGAGCTGCGCAGCGCCCGTCAAGGTCACCCTGATTATAGAGTAATTGCGCAGCAGATGCACTATCAGATAAAATCGGTTCATCCGCAGTTGGCAGAATGGATGAAGTTCGTAGATATGAATGATTATGATTTTGAGCGTCTTGAATCAGAGAAAAGGATCGATGAAAAGATGAAAAGAGCGGGCCGTTAAAGGTGCTTAGTGTGAAGTTGTTGCGTATTGCGGTTGCGTTGATGATTGCGCTTGCATTTTTGCTGATTGCTTTTTCACTTCTTGATTATTCGCAGAACCGCGAGGATGAGCACGAGTCCTCTTATGATGTGGAAAAGGACGAATTGCAGGAAGTTCGGAACGATTCTTATGAAGCGGAAGAAAGTTCGGCACATGAATCTCCAGGTTCAGAGCAAGTTCGCGCAGATGCAGAGAGGATATACCCTTCAAAGATAAAATCGGCATTTGTCAAAAATTATGGCATGGTTCCTCCTTGGGAGCGCACAGATTCATTGCTCTCCGAAAACCTGCAAATAAAGGAACGCTTAGGCGCAAACACTTACCATGTGTTTGTTTGCTACACATATTCCGAAAATTCTTTTGATCCGTGCGGTCCGCTTCATACCAATGATTACTCTTCGCTTCGCGAGGAGATACGCACAGCTAAAGAGCATGGCATGCGCATTGACCTATGGTCTTCGTGGGGCGTTAATGAAGGCGTTAAATTGAAGAGCCGCAATGACTTAGATCGTTTTTTTGATATGTATGAGCAAGTTCTCATAAATGACGCAAAGTTTGCTGAGGAGGAAAATGTAGAATACTTTTCTCTTAATGAACCAGATCATTTAATAAATTCGCAGGAATTCAGCGTTTCTGAAAACGAACGTGTTGAGATAATAAACAGTTACAAAAACAGCGCGCTCCAAAAAATACGTAAGGTATATAATGGAAAGGTTTACTACCAGATTGGCGATGCGACTGAGTGGGACTTCACTGTGCTAGATGTGTCAGGACTGGATTTTTTTGGAGTGTTGATAAACGGCGGTTGCGATTATGAAGCATTTAGGGGCAGAGTTGATGAAGTTTTTTCAAGAGCTGAGCGATTATCTGAGAAATACAACATTTCATGGGCAATATCCGAGCTTATTGTGAGCAAGCAGTATGAAGATTATGATGCCTGCGATCTGCATGGAAAAAGAACCAAGTACTATGAATACGTGTTCAACAAATCGATTAACAGCAGTCGTTTAATTGGCATAATGATTGACACATGGAATGTTGATGAGCCTGGTTTTGAAACATCTGTTAAAGACACCGCTTCCGAACATTCAATCCGCGAATTTTTCATGGAATGGGATTAATCATTTTCTCCATTTTGTGCTGTATTTTTTTGCATCAAGCCAGTTGACATCTATCTTTGCGTACATCTCATTTCCATCTGCGATTATCGCTGTTCCGCAGAACGCTCCATCTTGCGATAGCACCTTCGCATAATCTCCTCTTCTTGCATTCTGCGGATATTTAATAATCCCTTTCCTGTATATTGGCGAGCCGTATGCAATTGAAGGCACAGCAGAATTTTTAACGATTATTTTCTCCATGTTAAGCAGCATGCTTGGAGGAATCAGCATAGATTTAAGCAGGCTATCATCACCTTTATGCTTCCAGAGCCATACAGCATCTTTTATATCATAAAGCGAGTGTATCATATCTTCTCCTACGCTGCCGCTTTTAACTCTCCTTAATTCCAGCATGTTTGCCCCTGCTCCAAGCTTAACTCCCATGTCATGTATGAGTTTTCTGATGTAAGTTCCGCCTTCGCAGCGCACATGCATAAGAACATTTTTGCCATCAATTTCAAGCAGTTTTATCCAATATATTCTGCGCTTTCTCTTCTTTTTTGCCACAGCGCTTCTTAATGGGGGCTTTTGGGTTATTATTCCTGTGAACATTCTTGTAGCGTCCGCAATCTTCTTCTTATCTATTTCTTTATGCAGATGCATAACAGCTATGTACTCTTTATCCTCTCCGCTGAGGAACTTGCTCAATTTAACTGCTTTGCCTATTGCGATTATTAGCACTCCAGACACTTTAGGATCGAGCGTGCCTATGTGGCCGCTTTTTTTTGCCCCCAGCATATCCCTCACCCAACTCCCAACTTGCGCGCTTGGAGGCCCTCTCGGCTTATCAACGGCTATGAAACATCCTTTTAGCAAGTTTTCAACTTCATCCATCATCTCAAATCCTCATTGCATCTTTTTATAACTTCCGTCTTACAATATATGCACATGAGTGAGGATTACGAAGCATTGCTGAATAATGTGTATGAGAATATGCCTAAGCGCGAACAGCGCGCAGAGCGTTTTGAGCTCCCGAGCATAGTTGTTCTTTTGCAGGGAAATAAAACAATTGTCAAAAATTTTAAGGAGCTCTGTGAGGCTATGAGGAGGGATCCCAGCGTTGTTTCCAAGTATTTATCCAAGGAGCTTGCTGCGCCATCAAATTTTGATGGAAAACAGCTCATATTCAATGGCAAGATAAGCGAGGCGCTTATAAAATCGAAAGTGCATGATTTTGTTGAGAAGTTTATAAAATGCAAAATATGCGGAAGATACGACACGCATTTTGAAGCAATCGACCGCAACATAAGGATACTTAAATGCGAGGCGTGCGGCGCCACATCTCCTGCGAGGTTGTAAAATGGGCAGATATAGGAAGAGGAGCAACAATCAAAACGAACAAGTAATAAGAGTAAGGAAACCTCGCGAGGGCGAGATTTTTGGCATAGTTACTGCACTTTTAGGCGGAAGCAGATTAAGGGTTTCATGCATAGATGGCAAGGAAAGGATTGTGCGCATACCGGGGAGAATGAAGAGAGAGGCGTGGATACGGGCAGGGGATGTCATTCTTTTTGTTCCGTGGGAGATAGATGACAGCAAGGGAGATGTTGTTTGGAGATACACAAAAATGCAGGTGTCATGGTTAAAGAGCAAGGGATTTTTGCCAAAGGAATTTGGTGAATAACCTATGGCCAAGGTCTCCAAGCGCAAGCGGCCTCCAAGGTCACTAAAAGTGTTTAAGGAGCAGTTAAAAACTGAACAATATGTATTTGACAGGTTTACTTTGCTCGCTCTTTCAAAGTTTTTTTCGCAGTGTGTGATAAAATCGCTTGATTTTCCAATCCAATCAGGCAAAGAATCTATTGTTTTCAGGGCAACTCCGCATGAGGATTATCCAGCCAAATTTCTTGCAGTAAAGGTGTATATGGTTGAGACGAGCGATTTTGTGCATATGAAGGAATACATAGCGGGAGATCCGCGTTTTGAAGTTAAGAAAAACCGAAGAAAGCTCGTGCATGAATGGGTGAAAAAAGAGTATCGGAACCTTCTTTTGTGCGAAAAGATGGGGGTTTTAGTGCCTCATCCGCACATGTTTAAAGATAATGTGCTTATAATGGATTATATTGGGGATGCTCATGCTCCCGCACCGACTTTGAAAGAGCACGGGCCGTTCAACCCTGCAAAAGATTATGCGTTTTTGTTAGGAGAGGTTGAAAAAATGCGCAAGAACGGCTTTGTTCATGCTGATTTGAGCGAATACAATGTTCTGTGCGGTCCAGAAGGGCGATTATGGATGATTGATTTAGCGCAGGGGGTGTTGCAGAGCCATCCAAAGTTTGAGGCATGGCACGCAAGAGATGTTCAGAATATAACCCGTTATTTTAGAAGATATGGGGTTTGCTGAGAGCAAAGGTTATTTATAAATATTGTCAAAATAAGCATAAATTTATAAAATTTTAAGCAGATTTGGGTAAGTTCGCCCTAGAAAATGAAAATGTTTTTAAGGGACTAAAGATATATTTATATACAAGGTGTGATTATGGTGAATAGGCTCATCTCTAGGAATGTTGATGCGAAGAATAATGCTGTGCAGCATTTTGGCGAATTGTTCATAGTTATACTCCCTTACTTAAAGAGGCCAGTTTCAGCGGAGTATATTTCAAAGAAGATACGGATTAAGCCATCTAGGATACGCGCGGTTCTTAATCGTTTGTTCAACTATAATCTGATAGATTATAAGCGTTGTTTTGATGATGATACGGGCAAATACACTTATGTTTGGACGCTTAAGAAAGAAAAGCTCAAGCGATTTTTAAAGGATGTCCCTGCCCCAGTTTCTAATTCTGATGACGATGATTCAGCCGTTTATGATTTTGTTTGCACAGGGTGCAAGCAAGGATACACATTTGATGCAGCCGCAGATTATTCATTCAGATGTTATAAATGCGGCGCGTTCATAGATTCGGGCGCTTAGTTTTAGTGGACTCGCCGGGATTCGAACCCGGAGCCTCCGCCTTGCGAAGGCGGTGTCATACCATTAGACCACGAGCCCCCTCAATACTTTTATAAAAGGATGAAAAATAATATTATACTATGCGCGGTTTTGTTGTTGTATTATTGATTGCGATGGCATCCTTAATCTATGCTGAGCAGGTTCAGGCAGGTCCAGATTGCATACCGCAATCTGCTTCAGAGAATCCTTTGGTTATGGAGAAAGTGTGCAGCAGTTTTCTTGATGCTGACTGCGGTTGCTCAATATCTTCAGATGGCGTAATGAAATGCAGGGCTGATTTCAACCAGAAGCTACGCCTTCATTGTGATGAGTATGCTTGCAACGCCACATTTCTTGACCAATCAGATTTGACAAAACCTGAATTAATCGATCCTGAAGTTGCTGAATCTTTATGCGAGCTTGCAGCAGATGCTGATTGCGCATGCGAAAAAGCCGGCAGTTCGGATGTTTACTGCAGCATAACTAATGCAAACATAACTTTATTGTGCGATGATGATGGATGCGATGCCTCAACCGGCGCTTACTCAAAGCATTTTGGCTTTTGCATTGCTGATGGCATTATTGGTATTCGCAGAGTGCAGGGCAACATGCGCATTAGTATTGAAGGCCAAGTTGAAGGTGCTGAAAATGGAAAAGAGTTGCTGAGGAACGGCGTCATATCAATCTCCGGCCAGCTTGGCAATGGTGTTGAGGTGCAGATTGTTG
Organism: archaeon; assembly: GCA_024274875.1. Lineage (GTDB taxonomy): Archaea > Micrarchaeota > Micrarchaeia > CAILAH01 > CAILAH01 > JAJSAH01. The sequence continues at coordinate 3,516 of JAJSAH010000014.1, read as the reverse complement.
CGGACTTGGAATCAGTTAGAAGAAATTCCAATGTCCGCGCGGCAAAATCTGAAATTAAGAGCGAAGTAAGAAGCAAATTTGCTGAGGCAATTAAGATGAGATACAATACTGATAATTTCAAAACAATCGATGCAATCGAAATACATTTAGAGGAATTATCGGATGGCGAAGAAATTACTTCTGCAAAGATAAGGTTCAAGGTTCCGAAGCAGCTCGTTGATGGCAGAGTCGTGATTCTTAGGCATGCGGATAATGGCGAAGTTTCTGTTCTAATTCCTGAGGTAGTTGATGCAGGCGACTATTACATATATGAAGTGAAAACTGGCGGTCTCAGTTTATATGCGGTGGCTACAGTGCAGCAGATTTCCGAACCTTTATCTGAATCGCAGGAAACGCCTGCATCTCCCTTGTGCGGCGCTGCTGGAGCAATCCTGCTGCTTACAGGTTCCCTTTATGCAGTTAGGGCAAGGATATAGAAAGTGAATGCGTACCACATAATTAGCGCAGCAATTTCAATAACATATTTCATTTTGTTTTTCGTTTGTATCGTTGCGGTGCTGGACACTGCAAGAAGCACTATGAAGTAATATGTGGAGACCATAGTTGCAGCAACTGCCAATAATACATCACTTGCTCCGAATGGCATTCCCACGATGTACAATGCCGCTAATATGATGCTGTTTATTATGAATGCCGATGAAGTTATATGCACAAGCCCTGCCAAATGTTTAAGAAATTCCTTGCCCATCGCATATCTAAGCATAGCCGCGATTATGCAGTTAATGATGAGCACACTTCCACCTATCAATCCAATATTATAGATGTATTCATTGATTGATATTGGGTGTTTTGCTGGAACTGATATAATAAGCATTGCGATAACAAACATAAATACAGTTATTGCCGGTTTTTTTTGCGAATTTAGTATGATCTGCGAGATATGTTTCTTTGACATTAGATATGCATATACATAGTTAATCATCGTACAACACCTTGTATATCTTAATCTTATCCTTCTTTCCTTTAACAGCAACACTTACTGGTTTCGAGAGTTTGAACTGCTTGCAGTCCTTGACTAAATTGTATGTGCTTTCGCTTATGATGATTTCATCTTTTTTTGCAACTCCGTTCAATCGCGATGCAGTGTTCACAGGATCCCCTATGATTGTGTAGTCCATATATCTCTTTGATCCAATATTTCCGACCACAACCTCCCCAGTGTTTATCCCTATCCCTATGTGGAATTCAGCCCCATATTTTTCCTTTATTGATGCGCTGTATTTTTTCATTCGCTTTTGTATGCTTATGCACGCAAGGATCGCCAGCTCAGCATGATTCTCCTGCTTTATAGGCACATTGAACACTGCCATAGCAGCATCTCCAATATATTTAAGCACAGTGCCCCTATACTTGAATATTTGCTCAGTTATTATGTTAAAATGCCCGTTAAGTAATGAAACTATTTGCTCAGGCATCATTTTTTCGGATAATGAAGTAAATCCGCGAACATCCGTGAATATTATCGTGGCAACCTGTTTATTTCCGCCTAATTGCAATCCTTTTTTCTTGAGCAGCGAATCCACTATCTTCTCAGAGACATACTTTGAAAAGAATTCTCTTGTTTTAATGCGCTCTTTCTCCTCCTTTTTCCTCATTCCTTCCAGATGAACGAGCGCCACGATGATTAATATCGTGAACAGGTTTGTAATCATTTTAAACTGGCTTATGAAATTTCCAACTATCTGCATGTACATGCTTATCCAAAGGTTGAACAGCACATACATGAGGAGCCCAACTAAAATCATGTATGAAGTGTTATTCGTATCTAGGTATCTTTTAATCACCTTCACGTTGATGTACAATAAAAATAGCAGAATTAGTTCGTTAAGCATTTTCAATCACGCGCTCTTTTTTTATAATATTGCAGTGACTTTGAAAGCGAGCTTACTGCATCTGCAGGGGATTCGTAGGCAGGTATTCCGTATGACTCTATTATATTAAGAAGCATTTGCGTATATCTTCCGCCAGTAGCAACAGACACTATTGTTTTGTCCGTTGAATTCGCTGCAGATATAACTTCGTGCACCACATCTGAATTCAGCCCTGCTGTTTGGAACAATGTAATAACAATGATTGCATCCACATTCTTCTCTTTTATTGCCTCTTGTAGCGCCTTTCCATACCTTTCGCTGTCCGCATCACCGGTCAAATCGAGAGGGTTGGATATCACAGTGTATTTTGGAAATATTTTTTTAAGGCGCAGCTTCATACCCCTGCTGATGTCTGCCATCTTCAGGCCATACTTCTCTATTGCATCTGCAGCAAGAACTCCGTCTCCCCCTCCGTTAGTTATTACTAATACTCTATCTCCTTTAGGAAGAGGTTGCAAAAATATCTTAGATAGGTTGAACAAATCCTCCAAGTTTTCTGCTTCAACAGCGCCGGCTTGCTTAAGCATCGAACTGAATACTCTGTAATCTCCTGCAAGCGCGCCAGTGTGAGATTTTGCTGCATGCGATGCAAACTCGCCTTTGCCTGCCTTTAACACAATCACAGGTTTTTTCTTGGCGGTTTTTTTCAGTTCATCATAAAATTTCCTCCCATCGCTTACTCCTTCGATGTATGCAACAATAATGTCAGTTTCATTATCTTCCCTTAAATATTTCAGCAGGTCGCTTTCATCAATAACCGCTGCATTCCCATATGAGATAAATTTTGATGCCCCTATATTAGATTCTCCAATAAGATCCAGTATTGTAGAGCCTACTGCTCCGCTTTGCGTTAGAAAACTTATTCTGCCTAATTGCGGCCTCTTCATCTTGTATGTGGGCAGGAATATGCTGTCGATATGCTTGTGAACATTTACAATTCCAAGGCAGTTAGGGCCTATTACGGCAATTCCATATTTCTTGCTTATATCCGCAAGCTCTTTCTCAAGTTTGTATTGCCCAATCTCCTTATATCCTCCACTGATTATAATCGCTCCTTTCACCTTTTTCTTACCGCATTGCTTAAGCACGGCATTTGCAACCTTTGCTGGAACAGCAATGATTGCGCAATCAATCTTTCCTCTTATATCAAGTATTGATTTGTATGATTTAATTCCGAGAACGGATTTTGCATGAGGGTTAATTGCATACAATTTTCCAGCATAACCGCTTCTTATGAGATTTTTTAATATCGCATGCCCTACCTTTGCAGGATCTCTTGAAGCTCCAATCACAGCTATGCTGTTTGGCTCGAGAACTGCTTTTAGGTTTCTTTTTATATTGGCGTTTGCTCCTATCTTATCACCCTTATATCTACCGCATAGTATGAGTTAGGGTATAATATTACAGGATTTAGGTCGATTTCCTTAATATCCCTATTTTTATGCATGATTGAACACACTTTCTTGATTATGCCTGCAACCATATCTCTGCTTATTTTTGAGCCTCCCCTAAAACCATCTAATATTTTCGCAGCTTTTGTTTCATCAATCATCTCTAATGCATCATCATGCGATACCGGGCACAG
>JAJSAH010000013.1 GCA_024274875.1 archaeon | reverse complement strand
TACACTGCGCTGTTCTTAATATAATCATTCCCTTCAACATTCGCCATCAACCTCCTTAGGAACAACTCAGGTTCAGAGATGCCTGGAATTATAGCAAAACCGCCTCTCCATATTATCCTAATGCATGTGAGCCCAAATACTTGATCGAGAGCGTGCACGCCGGTGCGCAAAACTTTCGCGGAAGTAATCTGCTTGTATGGAATTATGCGCTCGCTCCGCTTCAGAAAGCCCTTGCGAACAATGAATGCATCATCTGAGAACACATACTCAAAATTTCTGTAATACAGCTCAGCGCCTATGGCAACTAATACTAATATAAATACAGACAATGCAAGTGCAACACTTATGACCAGCACGCCGTTAGATACGCCCTCGAATATATTTTCATCCAGCGGAAATAATGCATGCACCACCAAAAACCAAGAGAACAAAAACTGAACTAGTATAAATGCTTCAAGCATCCACACAAACTTCATTCTTGGGTTGAAATTCATGGCATCACTAAAAGTTAAGTAGGGCTGAAAGGACTTTTAAAAGTTGCGGTCGCTTAAGCAGCACTTTTTCAACAACTGGTTTAAAATCGCCTCCAAGCGTTTTGTCGATATCTTCTGAAGAAAGATTGCCTATGATTGCATTCAAATCTTCATCGCTGAGCTTTTCAAGAACTTTCCGCAACATAAGGCGCTTGTTGAATTTAGACCATTCAGCATCATACCATTCTTTTTTATACCTATCCAAAGTCTGCTTATCAACTTTATTATCAGCCGCGCCTTCCGCCGCAACAATTCCTGCAATCCTTCCCGCATTCATAGCAAGGCCTATGCCGCCCCCATGTATAGGATCTACTTGATGCGCAGCCGTCCCTACAACCATGAATCCATCTGCACAGAACTCTTTAACCGGGGCACCCACAGGAATAGCACCGCCTTTGCACGCAACAGGAACGGCATTTTCGAACCTGTGCTTAACGCCATCCGCAAGCATGAATTTATGCAAATAATGTATTGCATTTGGCTTTTCCAGTCCTCCTATGCCTACTCCCACATTTGCGGAATCAGGGCCCTTAGGGAAAATCCAAGTATAACCCCGCGGCGCCCATTCTTTACCAAAGAAAATCTCAATCAAATCTGAAAAATCCCTTCCACCATCTTGAAGCTTCACATTAACAAGCTCATACTCATACCCATAATCAGTATCATATAGGGTTGACACAGCATCCTTCATGCCTGCCAACCTAGCCATGATTGATTCTGCGCCATCAGCTGCAATCACAATCTTAGCGCGCACATCGCGCCTCCTTCCATTATGTATGCATTTAACGCCCGCAATCCTCCCGCCTTCGCTAATCAAATCATATGCTTCGCACTTCACAGCAATCTGCGACCCTGCGCGGCCGGCATCCTTGGCCAAATCCTTATCAAAAACCTTCCTGTCGAGCACATAACCCTTTGTTTCGGGAGTTTTGATTACGATATCATGCTTAAGATCAGGAGCAATCACCCTTGCGCCGTTTATGTTGGCAGAAATCGCCTGCGGAGCAAGTTTTATGCCCATAGCTTCAACATGCTTCATCCCTAGCCCTTCTCCGCATCTAACCGGAGCGCCGAGCTCTTTTCTTCTATCAATCATGAGCACGCTTGCGCCTCTCTTCGCAGCTTCCTTAGCAGCGATCGAACCTGCCGGCCCTGCGCCAATAATAATTATATCATATTCATTCCTTATGAGCGGAACATCAATATCATCCATAACAGCACCTCACTTCTTTTCAGGCAAAGACATACATCCTGTTGGGCACGCTTTCGTGCACAATCCGCACTCAACGCATTTGTCTGGAAAAACCTCAACATAAACTTCATTTAGCCTCAAGGCAAGGTATGGGCAGGTTGCCACGCACGCCCCACAGTATATGCACTTGCTATGGTCAATCTTTACCGCCATGTTACCATCCAAAAAGATTAGAGAGGTTAATTTATTAAATTCATTTTGCAATATAAGAGCATGATTTTATCAGGCATAAGCAAGCTGGATGAGCATTTAAACGGAGGATTCAGCGAAAATAAGATGGTCCTCATATCATCTGTTCCGGGAATGAACTCAAGGGTGTTCGCATACCACTTAGTGCAAGCCAACCCTAAACTCAAAGTTTGTTATGTTGTTGAAAATGCGTTTCCTGACCAAATTCGCAGGGATTCATCAAGATACTTGTTTTCAGAAACGCAGTTCAATAAGATTGCATACATAGATGCATTCTCAACTGCATTAGGTCTGCCAAGCAAGGAGAAATATTCAGCTAAGGATGCGACAAGCATCGATTCAATCATAGAATCTGCAGAACATGCAGTTGATGCTGAGAAAGCCGATGTGCTAGTGATTGATTCTTTGTCAGGGATGCTCGGCAAAAACCCCAGCAAGCTCAGCAAAATGATTGAATCGCTGCGGAAGCTTAGCGATAAATGTTCAGTTGTATGCCTTTACACTAAATGGGATGCAAGCGAATACAACGATGTGAAGAGCAGGTTTGATTATGTTGTAGAGATTAAAAGCGTGGAAGAGCGCCTGCTGTCCAGAAGCTATTTCAAAGTAGTTAAAGCGCCGGGGGAGTTCAACTCAACAGCAGTGCCTTTCAGAATAGGGTTTGATGGCGTTGCTGTATATGTGCCAAAAATAATCATCACAGGACCGTTCCACGCGGGCAAGACAACATTCATACATAAAGTTAGCACAAAGGCAGTATCAGTAAATAGAATGGGCACAACTATTGCGCTCGACCATGGATATGTTGAACACAGCGGATTCAGCGTAGATTTGTTCGGCACGCCCGGCCAGGAGAGGTTCGAGTTTATGCTTGACATACTCAACAAAGATGCATTTGGAGTAGTTCTTATTGTGGATTCAACAAAACCTGAAACATTTGAGCGCGCTAAACGGATGCTTGCGCATGTATCAAGGTACAGCTTGCCGTACATAATTGCGGCTAATAAGCAGGACTTGCCTTCAGCGCTTAAACCGGAAAAGGTCAGAGAGATTATGGAAACGGACGCAAAAGTGATAGGGACAGTTGCTACTACAGGCGAAGGATGCATGGAAGCGCTTAAAATGCTCATAGATATGATTGTTGAGCAAGAAACATTGTGAGGTGCATGTAGAATGATTAAAACAGGCATTGCAAAACTCGATGAAGGAATGAAAGGCGGGCTGAGAGAGAAATCAAATGTGCTTGTAATAGGGCCGCCCGGCCCAGAAAAAGTTGGGATAGCATTAAAATTCATAGAGCAGGGACTGAATGATGGCGATGGCTCGCTGTACATAACAACTGATGTTGGGCCTAAGGAGATTGAGGAGAACAGCTCATTACTGGCAGAGCACGCAAACAAAGATCTGATATTCATAGATTGCTATTCCTGGACGCTTGGGGAGCAGCCAGCAGGCAGAAAAGATATTATGGTTCCAGGCCCAAGCGCGCTGAACGATCTCAGCATAGGCATTGCGCAGGCGATGCAAAAATTGTTCAAGCCGGATAAAAAGCTAAGGGTAGTTATGCATTCACTCTCAACGCTGCTGCTGTACAACAACCCAGAAGTTGTGTACAGATTTACGCAGATTACCGGAGCGCGGCTTAAAAGCAGCAATGCAACAACGCTGTTCTTGATTGAAGAGGGAATGCATGACCAAAAAGTTGTGACAACGATAAAACACTTAGTTGATTCTGTAATCGAGGTTAAGAACGAAAATGGCAAGATTATGTTGAGAGCGCCGATGAACGGAGTGGCGCAGTGGATAGAGGTAGAGGTACCGCTCTAAATTCTAAACATTTGGTACATTCTTATCTTTCTTGCTGCGCGTGTTCACCGATGAAAGATCCATCACAAAATTCGGGCTGGTGAGCACAGCATACCCCACTGCAGCAGCATAACCCCCACGGGAAAGCCGTCTCCCCTTCCCAAATTTTTTGCGGTATGCTTCGTTGCTGCTCCGGTACATTTCCTTGAATAACGAATCGCTTGCGATAATGTTCCTAAATTTGCTTATAAACTCAGAGTCCATGTTCGCCTTCGCATCAGCATCCGTGTAGCCTTTGGTTCTTGCATCAGCTCCTCCAGTTCTCTTCAACCACAGCATCATGCGAAGCCCTTTTTTGTTGATGCGGCCTTCGCTGTCAACTAGCTCAATCTCTCTCGTTTCACCGCCCCTTGTGTATGAATATGCATATCCAATGATGTCGCCTTTATCATTCAATATTGGATTTACCCCTTTAGCATTAACAACTAAATTGAGCGCCTTTTCCGTGGTTCGAGATTTAAACTCTGAGTATGCTTTCTCCGAAACCTCAGTTGTGACAATGCCTTTCGCAGTATTTTTGTTGCCTGCATAAACTCCAGTTGCAATCACATGCTTTCCATTTTCCCTGTGCGCCTGCGGGGCCATCAGCGCAGCGTGCGACACGCTAACCTTAGAACTTACTCCATAATCCTTCCGGCTTTGCTCAATATTCTTCCTAATATGCTGCTGAACCTCCTTATCCAAGTATGCATTAGCAGCAATAAACTGGCTTGCCTTCACGCTTCTCCATAATTCATTCCATTGTTGTTGAGTTATAAGGTATGCGCGGCGTCCCTTCTCAGCGCTACCTGCGCCGCCTCCAACCTGAGCCGCCTCTGGCTCATTTGCTAGAACGAATTCAGATTTCTCCAGCAATTCACGAGCATTTTTTTCAAATATATCAATCTCTCCATTCATTTTCTCGATTTTTAAAAATTCTTTTGATGAGAGACCATCCTGTTTAAGCATGCCCATCGCAAGAGCCAAATCCTTTCCTTCCATTTTCGCTAACACATTGCCCTTAAACTTATTTAGTTCAGAAAGCAGTTCATCATTTTCGAGCATTCCACCATTCTTTGCAGCGAAAAACATCGAATAATTGCCATTTTCATCCTTGGATATGCTTACACTAAGGTTAATATTATGCGCTTCAAGCTGTCTGTTCAGCTTATCCTGCAACTGTGCAACATTTTGCGCTTGATTTTCTTTCTGTTCAGCTAACTTCTGCGCCATACAACCACAATATACTATATATATCATAATATATAAACATTTTTCATGTTATATTCATATGCAACAAAAAGAGATGGAGTTTCTCACATCTGAATGCAAAAAATTCTATGAAAAACATGATCCCCTTTACCCAAAATTGATTGAAAAAAGAGAATTTGGGTTCGGGTTTGAGAAAAAAATCGATTTCAGGCATAAAAGGTTTGGAGAAAACAGGGAGCTTAAAGAATACCTTGCCACAAATGGACCGCTGTATGTTTCATATTCCGTTGCATACTACACTGCTCCTGAAGCGCGGCCCATGGTAAGCAAAAATATTGAAGGGTCTGACTTGGTGTTTGATATAGATGTGCATGATTGCAAATTGCACGATGATAAGTTCTCGTGCGATGAATGCCTCGAACGCGCAAAAAACATGGTTATGCATCTGATAGAGGAGTACCTAATGCCTGATTTTGGCATAAGCAAGAAGGATATATGGGTGAATTTCAGCGGAAACAGAGGATACCATGTGCATGTTGAAGATGAGAGATACCTTAACATGAATAGGGATATGAGAGCTGAGATGATTGATTTTCTTAATGGAGTTGGGTTTGACGCAGGAGAGTTTGCGCAATCAAACGCAACCTCTGAATCTCCTGCATGGTATGGGAGAATAGCAAGATGCATAACTCAAAAGCTTGAATCGAGCGCAATAAGAACAAAAAAAGCCAATAGGTATTGAGAGCAGATTAAGAAAGGCATCTGGGCCGAGGCGAGGGAAAGCGCTTGGTTTTACAGAGAGTTTGATGACTGCATTAAAAAAATGAAGGCAGATGTTGATGAGCAGGTCACGATAGATGTGAGCCGGCTGATACGCCTGCCTGGCAGCGTGCACGGGGGCAGCATGCTTGTTGCCAAGAAGGTTGATAACCTGGAGCAATTTGACCCGCTGAATGACGCTGTATGGGAGGATGATGAAGAGATGGAAGTGTTCGTATCGCATGCGCCAGCCATGCGCATGAAAGAGAATGCATTTGATGAGATTAATAATAAAAATGCACGCCTGCCTAAATATTATGCTGCATATCTTATTGCTAAAGGTGCCGCAAGGTTGTTATGATGTATGATGAATTGAGAAGGATACAAAATGAAGAAAAGGTTTCGAATAAACTTTGCTCGGTGGATAAAGATTTATACGCGAGAACGTTTGATTATATAAATAATTTGAAAAATGATCTCGCAAAAAAATGGGATGCCCAAAAAATCAGGGAATTTCAGAATTGCGAAAAAGTGATACAAGAGATTGAGAGAAGAAGGGTTGAAAAGATACTGTTGTATGCATACAACGAAGTGTATAATGGATTTGATCCAGCGCAGAATCTTTCCGAAGAGGAGGAGATGTTATCTAAGCGAATAAGAGAATGCATTGTTCAGTTCAGAGAAAGGATCGCAAATGCTGATAGTTTTGGGAAGGGGGCTGAAAAACGCGAAGAAGGGATTATAAAGATTAAATTGCTTAAGGATGTGCCTAAGTTCAAATCAGTCAGCGGGGAAGAATACGGGCCGTTCAGCGCAGGGTCCATATGCAAAATTCCAAAAATGGAAGGAGAGATTATGATAAAAAGGAATGTAGCAGTTCCAGTATAAGGAGGATGATATGCATGAAAGTTCCAAAAGAAATTAGAACGTACTGCCCTTCGTGCAGGAAGCATACCGCGCACAAGGTAAAGAATCCAAGGAAGGGCAAGGCAAGAGGGCTTGCGTGGGGTACTCTTAGGCATGAACGCCGCACGAAAGGTTATGTTGGTAAAGTTAAGGGGCAGGCAACTGTGAGAAAACAAGGCAAAAGGCAGAAGGTTATGCTTGAATGCAAAGAATGCAAGAAAAGCCACGAGCGCGTGCTTGGAGGCGGCAGAACCAAGAAAAAGGTTGAGATTGCAAGGTGAGGTGCGTCTCCATGTCGAAATTTGTTATGGTAAAATGCAACTGCGGGTATGAGCAGGCGGTGTTTAAGCATGCAAAATCTAAAATCAAATGCATGAGCTGCGGCGCCACATTAGTTGATCCTAAAGGCGGGAAGGCAAACATAAGGGCTAAGGTTGAGAAGGAGTTGTGATTTATTGAAACGCATACCTCAAAAAGGCGAGTTGGTCATTGCGACTATAAAAAAAATATATAATTACGGGGCTTTCTGCACGCTCGATGAATATGAAGGGCTTGAAGCGTTCCTGCATGTATCAGAGATTGCGCCAAGATGGATCAAGAATATTCATGAGCACATAAGAGAGGGCCAAAAAGTTATCGCAAAAGTGCACAGGTTAATTCCTGAAAAAAACCAGATTGATCTTACTATAAAACGCGTGAGCGAGAGCGATAAGGTCTGGAAACGCGAGCAGTACAGAAAATCGAACAGGGCAAAAAAAATGCTGGAGATTGCGGCAAAAAAGCTCCGCAGAAGCAGGGAAAAATTTATTGAAGATGTTTCCGCTATGTTAGAGAAGGAATATGGATCGCCGTATGCTGGGTTGGAGGCTATATCGCTTAATACAAAAGATGCTGAAAAAAAGCTCAAACTGCCAAAAAAAACATTTTCCGCGCTAGAATCTATTGCAAAAGATAACATCAAAAAGCAGAAAGTGAAGATTAGCAGAGAGATTAAGCTTGAGTGTTATGATAAAGATGGCGTGCAAACAATAAAGGATGCGCTTGGATCAATCTCATCAAAACTCAAGGTTAAAATAACATATCTCGGAGCGCCGTATTATAGAATTGAGATTGAGGCAGATGATTACAAAACTGCCGAACGCGAGCTGGAACGCATAATGGGAGACATAGAGCAAAAACTCGAAAAAAAAGAACATGTGCTTGAAATTAGTGAGGAATGATGAAATCATACATAAAAAAATGCGGCATATGTGGGCAGTATACGCTCGAGGATATGCATTGCAATGAGAAAACTGCAAGCGTAGGTGCTTTAAAATTTTCTCCACAAGATAAATATGCTAAATACAGAAGAAAGATTAAGGAGATTGAATAGCATGAAAAATGAAACATATGTGAGAATATTGAGAGATATGCATTTCAAGAACCCTGTTATAATCGAAGGGCTTCCTGGAATAGGGTTGGTCGGAAAGATTGCTGCGGAGCATCTTGCAAGAGAGGTTAAGGCAAAAAGGATTGCTGAAATATACTCGCCGCATTTCCCGCATCAGGTTGTGATGAGAAAAAATGGGACAATAAGGCCTTTAAGGAATGTGTTGTATGGATATAAAAAACAGAATAAAGAATTTGTCATACTCCTTGGAGATGTGCAGGCAGTAACTTCAGAGGGCCAGTTTGAGATCACAAATAAAATGATAGATTACTTCAAGCAGATTAATGTAAAACGCATATACACTTTAGGTGGGTATGGCAGCGGAAGACACATAGATAACCCGAGAGTTCTTGGCGCGGCAACGCACAAAAAACTCGTTAAAGAGATGGAGAAACATAATGTGATATTCGGAAAAAGCAAAGGGACGATAATAGGAGCGGCAGGCATGCTGTTAGGGATCGGAAAACTACGCGGCATGGAAGGCGTATGCTTGATGGGCGAAACTCACGGCGCATATGTTGATGCAAAATCCGCCAAAGCAGTGCTGAGTGCATTATGCAGCATATTAGGGATCAAAGTTAATCTTGGAAAGTTGGATGAGAGAGTAAAAATAGATGAAATAAGCGAAAAAGAAATGAAAAAAATCAAGGAAGCAAAAGAATCTTCAGAATCGCTCAGTTATATAAGGTGATTGCATGAGCTTTGTTGAAGAACACAGAGAGATTGCATACATAATTGGGATCGCCCTGGTTATATCAATGATTGGAATAATGCTCTTAGGGATTTTTTCATATAAACCTCCTGAGATTGGCTCTTCGCAGGGAACAAGCGCTGAATTTAAGTGGGGGGAGGTTTACGATATAAACAACATAAAAGGATACAAGTATGAATTGATAAATATATATGATGATAGTTTGGAGAGGGCAAGCGTGCTGTATTATAAAACGCGCGATGAAGAAGGAAACATAAAAATGCAAATCATAACTTTTGATGAGATTAAACAGAGGGATGTAGAGGCATTTGTAGTAGTAAATCCAAGCACATACAACTGCATAAAAAAATACTTCAACGGGAAATCTATAGAATGTTCGCAGAAATTTGGGGATAGCAAAACAGATTTGGGAGAATATGCCTTGCCCACGCTGCTTGATAAAAATGATGAGTTCAGCAAAAGCAGTATGGATAATATTGTGTATAACCAAAAGTATTTTGAAGCCGTTAAACTTGAAACGCAAAAAAACAGCATGCGCATATATGTATGGGTTGCAGAGGGCATTTCGCTGCCTGCAAGGATAGAGATAGTGAAAAGCGATGGAAGTCACATAATAGCAAACCTAAAATCGTACAATTAAGTGAATGAGGAAATTAAGTGCAGAATGCCATATATGAGGAATTCCTGAGGAGGATACACAAGCAAGCCGTTCTTTATGCTGAATACATCATAATACGGATTGCTTTTTGTAGTTAAGGTTATAGATTCATTCGCGCGAATCCTGCTGCTTGATTTGGATACGATTGAAATATCGACTGGGATAACTTCCTCATCGCTGTTAACTATCTCATAGTAAAAAGAGGTTTTGCTCCGCGCAGGAACAAAAACTTCCTTCTTAAAATTCCAGCCGAGCACGCCTTTTCCCTGCACAATAAACACATCGCTCGCACTGCTCGGATTTGAAATGCGGACAGTGAATCTCGCAGGAGATCCCGTTGACACTGTCATTTGTTCAGGGAACACATACATATCAATAACATCATCCTTTACCTCAACATCAATGTAGAATTGCACCTTCTCCCCTATGCGTTCCCGATCATATTCATCATTAACTGAAAGAAGCATTCTATGCCTGCCTTCCGGCGCATCAGGAGGAGCGCGAATATTTATTTTTAAGTTAGGACCATATTCTGAGAAAGATGCAGTCCAACCATCCGGCAGATTCTCTGCCCTGAGATTATCCCAGTTGCCCCCCAAATCATACTTGCCTCCTGTATCAACCTTTGATGAAACCATAACAGATAAAGTTTGTCCAGGACCTATGAACCCGGCATCAACCACATCGCCTGTCGATACTATTAAATGGTCTGGATAGATTACCTCAACTTGGCCTGGCGCAACAGATGCTGCGCAAGCAGCAAACAGCAAAATTAATGATGCAAATAATATCCCTGATCGCATGCGTAATATTCGCATTCAATAAATAAAAAGGTATAATTGCGCATCTCAGACGCTGTCGACATCTTCACAGAACTTTTACGGCGCATCAACCGAGCGTTCTCGGAGGTTGTCATCTTCATCACGGATGCACTCATATTTTAGAGCTCTTAGTTTAAATAGTTTTCAATCATCACGGTTGAACCCAGTCGATTTCATAATATTCGTATTTGCTGTCTTTAAGCTCGATTCTCCTGACCCTGTAATGCGTAACGCTCGTCTCTCTATCAACAATCGCAAGTATTAGGTTCAATCCAGTATCTTTTGCGGATTCAATAGCGCTTGCCAAATATGCTCCGCTTATAACTTCGTCCTCATTAAGAGCAAGCATAAGATACCTTGGTTTGCCTGAATCAGGAGTTTCTATGCCTCCTTTCTTGCGGTGGAATAGCAGGAAATCTGGTTGTACATTTTTAATGCGTTTCTTACCGGGAATGGCGAGTATAAATGTCTTCTTAACTGAATGCGCAACACGTATTGCCCGAGAAAGCTCAGAAGTGAGCAATTGCATATCCCTCGGAAACACATGCAATACATGTTTAGAATGAATCCATTTGTTAAGCGGGAGCGCTGGAGATGCGCCAGGAAAATATATTCTAAAATGGGTGCCAAACTTAAAACCCGTCTTCACAACAAATCCCCTAAGCCTCCAATCCTCATAAACATTGTATATTGCCTCAAAAAAGTGGTTGTTGGATTTTGCATGTTTAACCACATCTTTCTCGCTCGCATTTTCAAGTTTAAGCGCGCTGTGCCGCATCAAAAATAATGTTTCATACACATCAAGCTTGTTGCACTTCCCGTGCTTCTCAGCTTTGTATGTGCCGTGCTGTCCAAACCAATTTTCAAGATACATCTTCTCTCCAATATCATCATCGTCGATTACAGACAGGTTATCATCTGAATAGAAGCGCGCTGATGCATTATATTCCGGAACTTTAAAACCTGGGGACGGATACTTATGCACAGGATTCCTCGCATACTTGCCAGCTTCGCTCACGGGCCTGATAACCAAGCCCCTGTCCCTCCAATCCTTAAAAGCATAATATTTGGTCATGAGCCTCTCGCACTCAGAGAAATGCGACGCAAGCTCATTAAATTTCAACTCTTTTCCATTTTCACTTAAAACGATGGCATTGCGCACATCCATCATGTACATCGCTTCCTCGGGAAACAGGAATACAACTGCGCCTTCGTTCCTTCCATAGAACGCTCTCTTGAGCACAGACACACTGGAAGGATCCCCAACCACAAGTTCCTTGCTATCATCAAAAAACTCAATCTCTACCGGCAATATACCACCATAACCATATATAAAACAACAATAGTTATTAATAGATAATGGAAGTGTTCTTTAGGCATGAGCAGATAAGGAATGCGCAAAAAATGCTCATACGCGACGCATTGAATGCAATGCATAAAAACATGCATCTTCTTGCGCACGCTCCAACAGGATTGGGAAAAACAGATGCAGTGCTCGGAAGCGCAATCACTGCTGCTAAAGAACTTGGATATGATGTGTTTTTTATAACTCCTAAGAATTCTCAACATTATATGGCGCATCAAACTGTGCAGGGAATTGCGCAAAAGTATGGACTAAAAATTAACTCGGCAGATATTGTTGGAAAAAAACATTTATGCAATGCAAGGCATTTGAAGAGACTTCCGCATGAGGACTTTTACCAAGCATGCAAAAATCGCGTGAGAAATGGAATGTGCATGCATTACATTAACGCGTTGAAAAGAAAATTCAAACTGCCTAAAACATTCAATTATTCGCATTTAGAGTTGATGGAAATCGGACTCATGCAAAATGCTTGCTCATACGAACTGGCCCTAGGCGCCATGGCGAAATCAAAAATTGTAATCTGCGATTATGCGCATGCGCTAATACCATCAATCTCAATCCCTTTGCTTAAAAAATCTAACAAATCCCTCGAGAATAGCATACTCATAATAGATGAGGCGCACAATTTAAGCTTGCGGTTAAGGGATCAACTATCAGCATCATTGTCAGGATGGCTAATACGCAGGGCAAGAAAAGAATGCAAATCATTTGCAGCGGATGATCTGCAGTTCATAAATGAGGAATTTGAAGATTGGGTAAAATCTCTGCTGGAAGGAAGCAACGAAGCTGAAATAGATAAGGATACATTAAAAATAATCATCGAGAGGGAATGCGAAATAAACGAGCTTATCAACAAACTTAGAGAGATAGGGAGCGAGTGGATTGAGAGAACGCAGAAGCCGAGCGCTTGCATAAGAATTGCGAATTTCCTTGAATTTTGGGAAAGCGAAACTGAGGAGGAAAAGTTCATAAGAATTGCAAAGAAGCAAAAGCATGGATATTGCATTCAAAAACGATGCTTGTCGCCAGATATTATAACCAAACAAATCAACAACGCAGCATCAGCAATACTGATGAGCGGCACGATGAAACCTATGAAAATGCATAGGGATGTGCTTGGTTTAGATATAAACAGAACGATATTGAAAGAGTATGAAAATCCTTTCCCAAAACAAAACAGATTAGTGCTTGTTGATAGGTCTGTAACAACTAAGTACAGCAAGAGGTGCAGGAAAGAATATGAAAAGATTGCAAAGAGAATTGAGGAATATGCGCACTCAACCCCTGGGAATATCGCGGCATTCTTCCCGAGTTATGAAGTTATGAATAATGTTGCAAAATATATCAATATAGAGGAAAGAAAAATCATTGTTCAGAAACAGGAAGATGGCGCTGAGCAAGTTGGATCAGTTAAGGAGCAGCTGAGTGCAAGAGGTGATTGCATTCTGTTTGGAGTGCAGGGCGGCAGCCTTTCAGAAGGGGTCGACTATGAGAAGAACTGTATAAAATGCGTGCTCGTGATTGGCGTGCCCTTAGAAGAGCTTACTCTGGAAGTTAAAGCAAGGATTGAATATTACCAAAAAAAGTTTGGAAGAGGATGGGAGTATGGATATATAGGCCCTGCGTTAATACGAAGCGTGCAAGCAGCGGGCAGAGCGGTAAGAAGCGAGAATGATGTGGCAGTGATAGCGTATTTAGATGAGCGGTTCGGGACAAGAGCGTATGACATAGGGGAATATGCAATAAGTGATGGAATGCATGTCCAAGCATTCTGGAATTATCACTTATGCAAGCAATTATCGTAAAACAATCTTAATTGTTCCATATCAACTGCTCCCTCTAAAACTGAACCATCTTCAATGCATATGTACTGCGGCACAACATTGCGCATATCTGTGCAGGAAGAGATCAATGCTAAGGAACCTATATCATCTGCATCAACAAATTGTATTTCATATCCTTCGCTCACCAGTTCTTCAACCAAGGGATAAGCTTGCTGCGAATATGGGCAATTCCTGCGGTAAAGGAAGATGGGGGCAGTGAAGTTGTTCTTGGTGAAGCATGACCTTGCAGTCGGCTCCTGAAATGTAAGGTTAGATGATGCATTAAGCTCTTCCTCAGCAGAAAAACTAAGTTGGCTGGACAGGTTTGTTATAAATAAATAAAGAGAATATGCCAAAAGCAGACAAGTTATTGCTATCCCAACATACAACAATGTGTTGTTGGGCGGTTTTGCCTGGCGCATGAAAAAGTATAGGTAATTTTAAATAAAAATGTATCCCTAAAACATGTATGGGCCTGTAGCTCAGCTTGGATAGAGCGGCGCCCTCCTAAGCACCTTCTTTCGGTGCGCAGGGCAAGGCGAAGGTCGGGGGTTCAAATCCCCTCAGGCCCGTTAAGGATTACTTCAAATGCTTAATTAATTCAGATTTAATTGCACCAAACTTTCTCTCGAATTCCTTTTTCTTCCTTGCGTCC
>JAJSAH010000012.1 GCA_024274875.1 archaeon | reverse complement strand
GGTTTAATCACTGTAACTGCAACTGCATACAGCGAGCTTCAATCGCGGTCGGTGCAGCGAACTTTTGATGTGGTTAGTTCAGGCCAAACTCTTGCTGCTCTTGATATGCGCGCAATACCTTCAATCATCTCCACTGCTGATTCAAGTTTGGTTAGAGTTATCGCGCTTGATGACAACGGCTCGCCAATAGAGGGCATTGTAGTTCAGTTTAGTTCATCGGGAGGCAGTTTAACCGCTTCTTCCGCAACAACTGATGCAAACGGGGTTGCTGAGATCCATTTCAGTTCAGGTGTTGCTGGAGCATTTGATATAACTGCAACTGCCGGCTCAATATCCAATTCAACAACAGTTACTGTGGTGCTTCCATCTCAATTAGGTGCTTTGACAGGCACAGTAACTAACAGTTCAGGCGATGTTTTGCAGGGCGCAGTTGTTGAAGTGTATAAGAACAACAATCTGCTGTTTACTTCAACCACAAACTCTTCGGGCGGTTATTCAATCGACCTGCCTGCTGATACATACGATGTTGTAGTGAGTTATCCCGGGTATTTAACGGCGCGCGAATCAGGGGTTTCTATTAATTCAGGCGCAACTACTGTTAGGGATTATATATTAACTAAAATGTCTCGATTGCACGGCGTTGTTGCGAACGAATCAGGCGATCCTGTTCAGGACGCCACATTAACTGCATACAGGAACGGCGTGCTTGTAAGTTCTGTGCTGTCGCGTGTTGATGGAAGCTATGAATTTGAGCTTGCTTCAGGAGTGTATATAGTTGAGATAACGCATCCTGATTATATAACTTCATGGTATACAGTATATTTAGCGCCATCAAGCGATCTCGAAGAGAATGTGGTGTTGTATAAATGAAAGGTGATATGATGAACAGACAGCTAATATCAATATTTTTCATTCTTATTGCGCAGGTCGCGTTGGCGAACGCAGGCAACATCACTGCAAAATTCATCGATTTGAACAGCGCATCTCCTATTGCGGATGTGAACGTGAATGTTTATGATGCAGACAACATATTGGTTTCGCAGGTTCAATCATTGAACGATGGCACGATTCTCATCACAGGGCTGGACGGCGTATATACTTTAAGAACATTTAAGCAGGGGTATGACAACGGATACTTTACTGCGCAGGTTAACGCGGATGATCAAACAGACTTCAGCAATCTGCCTTTAGTGCCGAAAGCATCCCTGCATGTTAATGTTTATGACAATTCCAACAATCCGATTTCAGATGGCGTTGTAAAAGTGATTCAGAACGGAAATGTTGTTGTTGCAGAGTTTAGAGGTTCCTCAGGAGATATTACGCTTTCTGCAGGCACTTATGATGCCATATTTTCTGCGCCTTTCCACAGTTCGGATATGTTCTCAATAACCTTATTGCCAGGTGATTCGCAAGTGCTCACATCCTCACTGCAACCATCTCCCATAGATTTGACTCCTGTAGTGGTTGATGTGCGCGTTGAATTAAGCAGTTCATCTATAACTGCTGGTGATGAGATAAGCGTAAAGAGCATTGCGACTTACAATGATGCGCATGAAGAGGATGTAACAGCAGTTTCGCAGTGGGATGCGGGCGGTTCAGGCACGCTCATACTTCCAAAACTCATAGCCACAGTTTACGGTTCGCATGACATCACTGCAACATACGGCGGCGAATCGGGTTCAGCAGCATTATCCGTTGCATTGGGCAGAGTTGAATCGTTCGATCTTCAATCGAGCTCAACATCAATTTACACTGATGAATCAGCCTCTTTAACATCATATTTAGTTGATATATACGGAAACTTGGAAGCCACTTCTGATGTCGCATACTCAACAACCTGCGGTTCAGTTCAGGGTCCAGTGTTTCGCTCATCAAGCGCATGCACCGCAACAATCACTTCCACTTACAATCCAGACAACTCTTTGACGGACAACATTGCGATTACAGTAAGCGCGCGTTCCTCCTCATCATCAAGCAGCAGTTCAGGTGGGTATCAATCATCTTCATCATCGGGTGGCAGTTCCTCCTCATCCAGTTCATCAACCTCTGATGAGCAGGCGAGTGATGATGCTGCGCAGAGTTCAGGAGGCGGACATACAGATGCTTCCGAAGATGATAATGTCGAACTGGCAGTCAAGTTTGTGTTTCCTCCTTCCGCATATGTAGGTGATAAGGTAACTGTTATAGCGCTTGATGCAAACAGCGATCCCATGCAGGGCATGGTCATAACTGTTGAAAGGCCTGACGGCAAGACAATTTCACTCGTAACAAACGATGAAGGAGAGGCCTCCTTCGTGCCGGGTTTTGAGGGCGAGTACATTTTAGGTTCATCTAAATATGTTGTGCTTGGCGAGCGCTCCATTTATGTTAATGCTGTCCCATCAGCTGATTTAAGCCAAGTGAATGGAAATTCTGCGGAAGGTAATAATGAGAATCAATCTTCATCTGCAAGCGGTTCAGAAACATCACCAAGCGATGATGATGGTGGTCGCAGCATTCTTGATACGATATTTGCAGCGTTTGCTGGTGAGATGTCAATTGCTGATGCGTTAAGGACCACATTGCCTCTATGGCTCATAATAGCTGCGGTATTGTTCGCTGCTGCGGTATTCTTCGTTGTCTACACTTTCTTTGTTGGCCGCGAAGCAGTCAAGCGAAGCGCGCCTGATGAGCCGAGCGATGAGGAAGTTGCTGTTGTTGAACAGCTTGCGCAGAAGCCAGCCGGTGATGATGCTGCTGTTTCTGGAAACGGAGACGCTGAGCATGATTTATCAGAGAAGGAGATGATTAGGAGAGAACTTGAAGAGAAGATGCGCAGGCAGAAGCAGATAAAGGATGATGAATGATTTTATTTTTATTATTTTGGTCTTTAACACATATGTTTAGGTGTTATTGCATGGGCAAGTATAAAGTATCAACTCCCGCATCGAGCGCAGGCGTAGTGCGCTTTATGGATGTGAAGACGAGCAATTTGCAGATTGAACCTCAGTACATACTTGCGATTGCTGTTGCAGTTATTATTGGGGTTACGATACTGCGCATGCTTATAAGCTAATTAATTTTTATGCGCTTAATTATCCATGGTGGTTAATAGGTTTGTTGATTTGATAACCCTTAGCGATTCTCAGGAGTTGTTTAATGGGGTAAGGGTTGCTCTTAGGCAGTATTTCTCATCCCGAAGCATAATTTATCCAATTAAATCAAAAAAACTCTCAGAAAGTTGCGGTGTGTTCATCACATTCAAGGATCGCAAAGGCGAAGTTCGCGGCAGCATGGGCCTGCTTGAGACCGACCTTCCTTTAAGCAGGGCCGCGATTGATTGCGCGATAAGCGCTGTTAAAGACGACCCGAGATACAGGAAAATTCTTGCTAACGAAGTGGATTCAACTGCAATTGAGCTTACTCTTATAAGGGAGATTGAGGATATAACCGGCAATCTCAACGGCGCGCGCAACAGTTTCGTTATTGGAACTCATGGGTTTTATGTTGAGGGAAAATTGCAAGCGGGCGTGCTCTTGCCCAGAGAGATATATGATTTAAAACTGGATTTTGATAAGGCGGTTGAGCGCGCTAAGGTTAAGTGCGGCATATCATCCTCAGAAGCAGGCATAAAGTATTACATGTTCTCTGCCCGCGTATTTTTGCAGGAGGCGGAGGGCGCAACTGCAATTCAGTTGTCATAACTCGCAGGTAATATTATGAAGATTGTTGATTATGATGGCGAGCATTACGCAATACTCGTTAATAAACGTGTTTTGCGCAACGCAAATTTTAACGCAGGCGAAGATGTGTATGTGGTGGTGCTTGAGAACGGTTTATTAGGCGTTATAAAAAAATCCAGTTTTAAGGCTCATCTTAAAGAAGCTGTTAAACATGGTTTGCAAGAGCGTGCAAAAACGCATACTGCACCATCAAAAAATGAATTGTTATCTAGTGCGGAAGAGTCCCTGCTTAATAAAATACTTTCGCATAGGTTTGAGGACCGCACTCCCTCCAACATTCTCAATCGGCTAACTGATGCTGAGAAGAATGTGTTGAAATCTCTTGTTAATAGAGGAGTGCTCAGCGTGTACAAAAAGGGCAAGTATAAGGGCCGCGGCGTGTATGTAGTTTCAAAAGATATTTACAACCTTATAAACCCATTCAGGCCAAAAAATGATGATTCGCGCATTTCGCAAGACGCTTCCCGCCGTTCAGCAGGCAAACGGGGCGAGAAGCCGGAGGATGCGGTCAAGCAGTTGAACGCGAAGGGATTCATCCTAATTTCAGGAGATGATGTTGCAAAGCAGGTTTCGCAGATGCTGCACGACAAGGTTAAGAGAGGAGATGTTGTTGGTATAAAAGGGTTTGATTCAAATTATTACATATTCACCAAGCAATATTACAGCAAACTTTACAATAATATAAGCAATTATTTTGAGAATAGCAACCGCGCAACACTCTCCGAACTTTCAAGCGCTCTTAAAATAGATGAGCATGCGTGCAAGGGAATGCTTGCGATAATGCTTGAGAAGGGTGACATTACTGAGAGAAAGAAGAATGTTTATGAGTTGGTTTAGGATGAAGTTTGTGCGTGATGCGCTTTATGAATACATTCCTTTGAGCGATGTTTCGAAGCAAGTGATTGACACTCCAGTTTTTCAAAGGCTTAGATATATACGCCAGTTGGCCGCCGCATACTTAATTTATCCTGGCGCGAACCATACACGTTTTGAGCACTCGCTTGGTTGCATGCATCTCGCAAGGAAATTTTTTCAGTTTAGGAATAAAGAATGCGATGAAGAGCTTGTTCTTGCAGCGCTATTGCATGATATCGGCCACGGCCCTTTCTCGCATGAGAGCGAGTTAATTTTTTCAAAGAAAGGGCTGTCGCACGAGGACATATCCGGGAAATTGATCACTGATAGCGAGATTTCAGATTGCATAAATGATAATGGATTGTCAGTTGAACGCGTGCGCGAGTACGCGATGGGCAGTGGCAAGGGAGCGTTGATCGCCGGTTCGCTAGGTATAGACAGGATAGATTATTTAATGAGGGATTCTTATTACACAGGAGCGATGCACGGCAGAATAGATTATGAGCGGATACTGCGCACCATAGATACTGATGATGGCAGGTTATTGCTGGATGAGAAAGGCATTGAGGCAGCTGAATCATTAGTGCTGTCAAGGTTTATGATGTTTGCCATACTATATCAGCATAAAACAGTTATTATTGCATCAGCTATGCTCAGGAAAGCACTGGAGTTTGCGTATGATGATGGCGCATTTTCAGTTGATGAACTCATTAACATGAACGATTGTGAATGCGTGCAGGCGCTTAGGGATTGCAAATCCAGCGCTCCGCTGATAGATATGATAATGAAACGGAAATTGCACAAGCCGATTTTGTTTTTAAGGAAGTATGAACTTCCGCTTGAATTATCTGAAAAATTAGATGATAATTTCGCCGCTTCGCTTGAGAACAGGATTTGCGATGAATGCGGTCTTAGCCGTTCAGAAGTTGTTGTGCACTGCACGCACAGCAGTTATAAGCCGATTGATGTGCGTGTATCAGGCAGGAGAGGGAATGCAGATTTGTCAGGCATATCTGATTTAGTGAGTTCAATAAACCGCGCATCAGAGAGCAAGAGGGTCCTGCTTGCAGCAGTTTCCCCAGAAAGCAAAGCCCGCGTTCAATCGAAGATAAACGCAATCATAGAATCGCTTTGCCCTCAGCAATCACGCTGACTGGGAATGCACTCATATCAAAAGGATCCCCATTCCAACACACCAACG
The DNA here is from genome assembly GCA_024274875.1 of archaeon. Taxonomy (GTDB): domain Archaea; phylum Micrarchaeota; class Micrarchaeia; order CAILAH01; family CAILAH01; genus JAJSAH01. The sequence goes on along the minus strand of JAJSAH010000012.1, from coordinate 53,100 downwards.
ATGCCTTCTTCCGCTCGGTTATTGTTCCCAGCACATCATTGATTCCCAGTATTTCTGCATTATTTTTCGTAATTATTTTAATGCACTCGCTCTTGCTTAACCCGAACCTCAAGAAGTATCTTAACTGATACAGCAGCATGCGTTGCAGTATTACCGGGTGATCAGTCATGAGCCCGAACCTAACCCCGCTTTTAAGCAGATGTTCTATATTTCTCCAATTCTCATGTTTAAGCTCAACTTTGTACGCAAACCCATCAACAGGCCCGTAAACAACAGGTATTCCTCTCTGTTTTAGCATCTCATACGCGCGCTGGCTGTTAACATCGCAGGTATGCTCAACTGCAATATTAAGGTTGAACTCATCGCGCATTCTTATAAGCGCGCTTATATCATCTTCCTTATGCACATGCACTCTCAACCTCTCCTCCCTTTTCAAGAGTTTAATTATAATCTCTTCCTGCGGTTCAATTTCATTTATGTTTTTCTTATCCATCTCCAAGAGTTTCATCGTTTTCTGCGCTTTTTTAAGCGCGGTCCTGAACAGCGCAACAGAACCCATGCGCGTGCTGGGTCTCGCGCCTTTCCAGTCAGTTGTGCTCTTTGGATTGTATCCGAATGCGGACTTAATTCCGGAGTATTTAATGAATGCTTGTTCAGTGTTCTTTGCGTAATTGCGCACTACCACTGCCCTGCCGCCGATGATATTTCCGCTGCCCGGCAGAACGCACGAGTATAATATTCCGTTCTCAACTGAATCAGCGAAAGATTTATCATCCATCTGTATTGCATCGAGCGCATCGCTCTCGAACATAATCGATTCCATTTGCTCATTCACATCGCCATCCTCGGAAGGTTCGCCAGCCCTCTCCATTCCTATGTGCGAATGCGCATCTATGAACGCAGGTGTTATCACTTCATACTCCCCTATAATTTCGCAATCAGGTTTGTCAGCGCTCACTGATACAATATTTCCATCCTCAAATGCGACGTATGAATTTTCAATCGCATCTTCCCCGGTATATATCCTCTTTCCAAACACTGCTTTCATTCATCCCACCTTTATGTTATGCAAGCGCTGGGAGTGGGATTTGAACCCACAAGGGCTTGCGCCCACCTGGTCTCGAGCCAGGCGCATTACCGGACTCTGCCATCCCAGCATGCTTATTTTAATGCCAGGCATTAATTAAAAATTAATACCTCAACGCTTCAATTGCAGGTATGTTTGATGCGTTGTATGCAGGTATAGCTCCTGCAACAACTCCAATCATCATTGAGAAAATGAGAACTGCGATAAGGAACAGCGGGTTTACATAAGCTGCTATGCCGTATTGATTCACCAAATCAACGATCGCTATGCCAATCGCTGATCCAATTACCCCTCCGATAAGCCCCAGCATGATTGCTTCAATTACGAACAGCGCCAATATATCTTTCTTTTTAGCGCCTATTGATTTAAGCACTCCTACCTCGCGCGTTCTGTTAAGCACGCTCATGAACATAGTATTGGATATTCCGATTCCGCCCACGAATGCCGACACAGATGAGATTATAAGCAAAAATATGGACATCGTATCAAGAACCTGCCCCACAACATTTTTTATGTAATCAGATGTAATCACGCTGAAATCCTTATCCTCCTCAGAGACCTTATGCAGCGCAAGCAATTTCTGCTGTATTGCTTCTTTAACTCCTATAACATCATACCCTTCTCCAACAGTTGCCATAATTATGTTAATCTCTTTGTCCAACAAGGTTGATTTAAACAGCTCCCTACCGTCTTTATAAGGGATGTATATAGCAGAGTCATCAGTTTGCGACAATGATGTGCCAATCTTCTTCATCACCCCGACAACCCTGAATGTTTTTCCACCAATTTTTATTCTGTTATTCACCTTAATATTATGCGAACCGAACATATCATTTGCTGCACTGTATCCAAGCACAACAACTCCTCTCTCATTATCATCGAACAACCTGCCCTGCTCAACAACCAAGTAATCAGGCCACATATCAAATATCTCCGAATCGGTTGCATACACTGGAGCAGTCACCTTCTTATCCTTATGCTCAACGCTGGTCCGCGAATACAGCACTCTCGCAACCAACTCGATTCCGGGAGTAGTTTTCACTTTATCATAATCTTTTTCAAACAGCTTTCCGCTCGTTGGCCTTCTTCCCACACCCCCAAACATCATCCCCTCTTTCTCAATGTTAACTGGAACGATTATAATTGAGTTCGTTCCAAACTCAGACATTTGTTTTTCAATATCTGTTTTTATGCCATCGCCTATTGATACGAGCGACACGATTGTTGCTATGCCTATAACAATCCCTATTATTGTCAGCCACGACCTCAATCTCTGCGTTTTAAGGTATTTAACAGAGTATGCGATCATATCCAATAGTTTCATTTCATTCATACCTCAGCGCTTCTATTGCAGGTATTTCAGAAGCATTCTTAGCAGGCACCACGCCTGCAACCATTCCAACCAAGAATGCGAATGCAGAGCTGCCTGCAACCAACTCAACAGTAATTTTTGTTTGAACGCCTATCACATCAAGCAGCAGTGATATGGATGCGCCAATAAGTATGCCCAACAATCCTCCCAGCATGCCGATGATTCCTGCTTCAATGAGAAATATGAGCAATACCTGATGTTTTGATGCGCCAATCGATTTAAGCACACCCACCTCCTTTGTTCTCTCCATCACTGCCATAAACATTGTGTTTGATATGCCAATTGTGCCAACAGCGAGCGATATGAGCGCAACTGCTCCCAAGAATATAGTAAGCGTTTCAATTATTGACCCAATCTGCTCGTTTAATGTGTCAGCGGTTATCACAGTAAAATCTTTCTCATCCTCTGCGACTTTATGCAGATTCATTAATGTATATTCTATTTGCTCGCCAACCTCCTTAACATCATATCCTTCTGCAACATTAACCCTGATTGCACTGACTTCGTTCGGCAACAGCGAATCCGCAAACATTTTTTTGCCTTCATCGAACTTTATGAATATCATATTATCAAACTGCGCGAACGAATTCCCAGTTTTCTCGATGATGCCTACAACTCTGTATCTTTTTCCTAATATCTCAATGATCGATCCGACTTTAATTTCATCATCAAATGCATCTCTGCTTATAGAATATCCGAGAACCGCTGTCTGCGCATCAGAATCGTAAAGAAACCTGCCCTCCTCAATATTTATCGTAGATATGCCCTCATATATGCTTGGCTCAACTGCTGTTATAGATGCTGTGATTATTTGATCTTTATGCTTAACGGAAGCCCTTCCAAGTATGATTTTTGCAATGTTCTCAACTCCTGGCAACGCCTTGATTTTCAAATAATCCTTCTCGAACAATTTTCCTGATGTGGGCATAAATTGAGATGCAGCGATTCCCGTCGCGCCAGTTTTCTCAATGTTGGCTGGATATATGAAAATTGAATCAGGGTCGAATGTTGACATCTGCTCATTCACATCTTCCCTAAGCCCATCGGCAAGACTTACCAAAACAATTATTGTGGCAATCCCAACAACTATGCCGAGGATAGTAAGCCATGTCCTCAATTTTCTGTAGCGCAGGTTGTTTACTGAATAACCTGCAATATCCAGCAGTTTCATTTTCTCTTCCTAATTATGAACCAATATGCGCCAGCAATAACCGCAATCGCTGCTATTATTATGTATGTTGATGAGTTATCTTCTGCGCTAATTTTCCTGCTCACTTGAACATTCGTCGTGTATGTTTTGGTTTTCCACTCTCCGCTGGCATCCCTGTATTTCACTTTAATATTCACGGGATACATTCCATCAGCGACATCTTTTGTTCTCACTTTGTATTGAACGCTGCTGAAATCATCCTTATTAAGCCCGCCAATGTATTGTTCAGGTTGTATGCTCAACATGTAGAATGCATCGCTGTTGAATGTAACTGTTGTCGCTTCTATTGGGTAGGACCCAAGGTTTGATATGGTTATTGAGATTGTGTGCTCGCTGTTCGCATACAGAGGCGCAGGTTTTGCTTCCAGGTAAACTCCCACATCTGAATCTGAACTGATTTTTATCGGTATGTATTTGCTTCCCTCGCGGTTCTCGTTTTGCTCAACCCATTTCAAGTTCAATTTTATCGATTTGCTTCCGGGTTCAGCATCGGCTATCACTGGCACCTCAATATTTTTTGATTCTCCCTTGCGCAGGTCTCCAATTTTATATTCGCTTATCCCAATCAACTGCACATCATCATCTGCAATTGAAAATCTTAGGTTGTCTATGTCATTTCCCTCATTAATCACATTTAATTTGAGAACGCTCTCAGTTCTCGTGATTATGGGCTCTTCCTGCTCAAATACGAAATCGCCGCTCTCTTTTCTCACAATGACAGGCAAAGTTCGAGTTTCTGAGTATCCATTGCCCAGCGCATCTTGGTATGCCAATTCAAAGGCAATTTTCTGCGATCCTTCATCAGCATCCCTTGCATCTATTATCACAGGTATGCTCGCTGAGTCAGCAACGCTTCCAACATACACTAAATCCCTATCTGCGAACCCAAACCCTTCGCTTGTTATGCTTAAGTATATATTTTTTGCCTCCCCGCCGTCATTTTTTATGATTATTTCCCTATGGCTCACATCGCTCAACTCAGAATCATCCAGCGACAGCTGAATGGCAGGAGTGTTAACTATTTTAACTGATGCAAGAACTTTCTTATGGAGCGTCTGCATGCTTCCGCTTGCGCTTATCGCACGGCCGTATATATCTATGCTGAATGCGTATATGCCTGTGGGCGCGCCATCATCAACTTTGAAAGGAATCGATAATGTGAGCGATGCGCTTGGGCTCAAATCACCAACAGAAATATCGCTTTGCATATCTATGTATCCCGTCTTGCTGATGGCTATAGAAATTCCTTCAACTGAATTGCTTGAATCAAGATTGCTCACCACTAAATTAACCGTTCCATACTCGCCCGGCTCAACCTGCTGCGGTGATACGCTGTAGTTCGTTATTGAAAACGACGCAAAACATACAGCGAACACCATAATAACCGCTAATGCATATTTTCCAATCATCATGCAATCACCTCTTATTCATTTTATGCAGAGTGCCGTCCCTTATTCTAATAATCCTGCTGGCGTGGTCTGCAATATCTTTATCATGAGTAACAATAATCAATGTCTTTCCATCTTTATTTAGTTCATCGAATATTTCAGCAACCTCATCTCCTGTTTTTGAGTCGAGATTGCCTGTGGGCTCGTCTGCAAGTATGATGGGCGGGTCGTTCGCAAGAGCGCGCGCAATCGCAACCCTCTGCCTTTGCCCGCCGCTTAATTCCATCGGCTTATGCAACGCCCTGTTCTCCATCCCAAGCCGTTCAAGCAGTTCGTATGCTCTTTTCTCTCTCTCATATTTCTCAACTTCATATATCATCATCGGCAGCATAACATTCTCGAGCGCGGTTAAGCTGGGCACAAGGTTGAACACTTGAAAAACAAACCCAATCTTTTTTCCGCGCACATGCGCCATCTCATCATTGCTCATGTTTGCAGAGTCAACTCTGTCTACGAACACTTTTCCTCTTGTGGGCACATCAAGCAATCCCATCATATGCAATAATGTGCTCTTCCCGCTGCCGCTTGGGCCGAGTATGCTTATATACTCTCCCCTATGAACATGCAATGTAATGCCTCTCAGCGCATGCACGACTGCATCTCCCATCGCATAGCTCTTATGCACATCTAAAAGCTCAATAATCCTATCTCTTCCTTTATGCTTCATGCATTCCGCCTTCGCTTATAAGTTGCTTATAACCTTTAAATAGGTTGCAATCGTGATGCGCGGTTATAAAAAACGCAAATAGAAATATATTTATAATTTATGCATTTGAATAATCACACTCTATTTAATTCTGGAGGTGTATTTGAAATGGCAAACAATGCGAATTTGAGCGGACAGCCTGTGGTAATCTTGCCTGAAGGCACGAGCAGGATGATAGGCAGGGATGCGCAGCGCACTAACATTGCAGTGGCATATGCAGTTGCAAGCGCGGTGCGTTCTACATTAGGACCTAAAGGCATGGACAAGATGCTGGTAAGCGATTTAGGGGACATCGTGATTACTAATGATGGAGCCACTATTCTTGATGAGATGAACTTAGAGCATCCTGCTGGCAAGTTGATGGTGGAGGTTGCCAAGGCGCAGGATAAGGAAGTGGGCGACGGCACAACAACTGCTGCAGCCATCGCTGGTGAGTTGCTCAAAAACGCAGGCGATTTGCTTGATCAGAATATCCACGCCAGCACGATTGTTAAAGGGTACAGGGCTGCTGCCGAAAAGGCGGGCGAGTTATTGAGAAAGATAGGCAATGATGTAAAATTATCTGATAAGGAAACTTTAAAGAAGATTGCAGAGGTATCTCTTGGCTCAAAGAGCGCAGGCGTAGGTTCATCTAAACAGCTTCTGGCAGGTTTGGTTGTTGATGCAATCGCTTTGGTTGCTGACGAGAAAGAGGACTCAATTGATATAGACATCGAACAGATTAAGCTTGAGAAGAAGGAGGGCGGCAAGACGGAGGATACATCGCTTATAAAAGGCGTGCTGATTGACAAGGAAGTAGTGCATTCAGGCATGCCGAAATCTATTAAAGATGCGAAGGTTGCTCTGGTGGACACAGCGCTGGAAGTTGAGAAGCCGGAGACGGATGCAAAGATTGAAATTACATCCCCTGAACAGCTTACTGCATTCCTCAAACAAGAGGAGGACATGCTGAAGAACATGGTAGAGAAGATTGCATCGAGCGGCGCGAATGTTGTATTCTGCCAAAAAGGAATCGATGATGTTGCGCAGCATTTCCTTGCTAAGAGAGGGATACTTGCTGTTAGGAGGGTTAAGAAAAGCGATATGGAGAAGCTGAGCAGAGCCACCGGCGCAAAGATTGTAACAAGCCTTGATGACATATCAGATTCAGATTTAGGTTATGCGGGAACTGTTGAGGAAAAGAAAGTGGCAGGCGAAGCGATGGTATTCGTTAGGGAATGCAAGAACCCGAGAAGCGTCACATTATTCATACGCGGTGGCAGTGAGCATGTGGTAAATGAAGTTGAGCGTGCAATAAAAGATGCGATAGGTTCAGTTACGAGCGCAGTTGAGGATGGCATGTTCGTGTATGGCGGCGGCAGCACTGAGATGCAGTTGGCTGAAGAGCTCAGGAAGTATGCGAGGGAGATTGGCGGAAGGGAGCAGTTGGCAGTTGAGGCGTTCGCCAAATCTCTTGAAATAATCCCAAAAACGCTTGCTGAGAGCGCAGGGATGGATGCAATCGATACATTGGTTTCGCTGAGGTCCAAGCATGCAGAAGGTTCATCAACTTTTGGAGTTGATGTGTATGCAAGCAAGGTAGAGGACATGAAGAGCGTAGGAATTATTGAACCGTTGAAGATAAAGAAACAAGCGATGTCGAGCGCTTCCGAAGCAGCTGAGATGATTCTGCGCATAGATGATGTTATCGCAAGCAAGGGCAAGCCGCAGCCGCCTGCTGGCGGTGGTATGCCTGGCGGAATGGGAGGCATGGGCGGAGGCCCTGACATGTACTAATTTTTTCTTTTCCTTAATTTTATTTTATCCTTCGCGTATATTATTAGGTATAGTATGATAAGCATCAGCGCAAGTGTCATAAGCGGGCTGAATATGTAATAATTTATAATAAAACTGTACACTGCTATTGTATCCACTATTGCAAGTATATTGAATGATATGTGTATAAGTATTGCGGTGAAAATTGGGATGAACAGCAACAGAATGTTTGGTTTAGGAAAGGTCATCCTAATCTTGCCGAGCACTGCACCTCCGATTGCGGTGAACGCGCCGTGCGCAATCGTATTGTATATCGCGCGAAACGCTATCAAATCGAGCGAATATGCAGGCACTTTTGTAACTATGTAGAATATGTTCTCCATGAGCGCAAACCCTGCGCCAACAGCAAACCCTGTGATTATGCCATCTATTGTGCCCTTAAACACTCTGTGCACAGAGATAATTATAACTCCATACATTTTCAATATTTCTTCAATCACCGGAGCCAGCGATATAATCATAACTGCTGCGATTGCCGGTTCTACAAACTGCATAAAGAGCGAGTTGAGCAACGAGTTTGCGAGGAATGCGAACAATGCGCATAATGCTCCGTATGACATCCCGCCTGCAACAAACCTCAACGGCTCTTTATATCTGCCTTCGGCAAACCATAACGCGATGGGGTCGAGAAATGTGAAAAACAATACCAGCGAAAACGCAAACAGCAACCAATCGAGCGCAATCATTTCGTTATACGACCCGAGTATGAGTGCAACAGCAAATAATGACACTATGCCTGTGCTCACTATCCAGAATAATGGATGTATGATTACGCTTGCGGCTTCATGGCTGAAATCAGCAACGCGGACTTTTGGAATGAATAATTCTTTTAAGCTAAGCCGCGTTTTCCTACGCAGTGCAACATGCATCGCAATCAGTATTAGAATCACAGTCCCAAATAACAAATACAATGCCAGCTGCACATAATCCATAATATCGTTATTCGTATATGCGCCAACTATTTTTAATTTATTACTTTTTAATATGGTCATGAGCGGGAATGCTGAGATGGAGAAAGTTTCTGATTATGTTTGGCGTTTAAGAAAAGAGGATGGCATGCGCGTGCCAGGCATTATATTTGCTTCTGAAAAAATGCTTGCAAAAATGCAGAATGATAGGACTCTGGGGCAGTTGCGCAATGTTGCGACTTTGCCCGGCATCGTTCGCGCAGCGTATTTAATGCCTGATGGCCATGAAGGATATGGGTTTCCAATAGGGGGTGTTGCAGCGTTCAAAGATGAGGAAGGCATTGTATCTCCCGGAGGCGTAGGCTATGATATTAATTGCGGCGTTCGAGTAGTGAAAACAAACTTAAAATATGATGATGCAGCGGGCAAGCTGCATGAGATGGTTAATGAAATATTCAAAAACTGCCCTTCAGGGGTCGGCAGCAAGGGCAAAGTGAGATTAGATAACTCTGAGCTTGCGAAAGTGCTTTCAGAAGGTGTTGACTGGGCAGTTGAGAACGGGTATGGCTGGGATGATGATAAACAGCACATAGAAGAGAACGGCAGGATGGAGAACAGCGATCCTGAAAAAGTAAGCGATATTGCATACAGAAGGGGCAGGCCTCAGTTGGGAACAGTTGGCTCAGGCAACCATTTCATAGAGATACAGGAAGTGCAGGAAGTATATGATGCAGATACTTCAAAAAAGTTTGGATTATTCAAGGGCCAATTAGTAATAATGCTGCACATGGGATCGCGGGGGTTAGGCCATCAAGTTGCATCAGATTACATACGCGCGTTCAATAATTATGTCAGCAAAAATAACATAAAACTGCCTGACAGAGAGCTCGTTTATGCGCCGGTAGGTTCGCGCGAAGGAATGGATTACATAAAAGCGATGAACTGCGCAGTTAATTATGCATTTGCTAACAGGCAGATGCTTACGCACTGGGTGCGCGAAGCGATGGGCATTGTTTTTAAGGAAGACCCGGAAGATTTAGGCATGCATGTTTTGTATGATGTATGCCATAACATAGCAAAGCGCGAGGAGCACATGCTTGAAGAAGGTAAAAGAGGGTATGTTTGGGTGCATAGGAAAGGCGCTACGCGCGCGATGCCTGCTGGGAGATCTGAAGTGCCAGCAACATACAGAGAGGTTGGCCAGCCCGTGCTCATACCGGGCAGCATGGGCACTGCGAGTTATGTGCTTGTTGGAACAGATGAATCAGCTGAATCATTTCATTCAGTATGCCACGGTGCAGGCAGAACAATGAGCAGGCACGCGGCTATAAGGCAGTATCCGCCAGGCAAAGTGCGTGAAAATCTTAACAGCAAGGGCATATATGTTAAGACAACTGGCAGAGAAATTATTTCGGAAGAAGCGCCTGGCGCATATAAAAATATCGATGATGTTATTGGCAGCGTGAGGGGCGCAGGATTGGCAAAGCCCGTAGTGCGCATGATTCCGCACGGTGTGATTAAAGGTTAACAGGTGCATGCGCATGAAGAAAGATTTGCATCTCCCAGATGATCTGAATAGGTTAAAGCGCAGGGCGCAGGTAGTTCTCCCAAAGGATTTCGGTGCAGTGATAGCATTAACTGGGATAGGCAGAAACAGTAAGATAGCTGAAGCAGGATCAGGTTCTGGATTTATGGCGATCCAGTTCGCGCGCATAGCAAAGAAGGTTTATTCATATGAGATTCGAGCAGAGCATTATTCAGTTGCGCTTAACAATATCGATAAACTTGGGATCAAGAACATTGTTTTAAAGAATGATGATATCGCAAATATTTCAGAGAACAACCTTGACTTAATTTTTCTCGATATGAAAGATTCTGATAGATTAGTTGAGATGATGCATGGCCGCATAAAAAACGGCGGATTTTTAGTTGGGTATTGCCCCAACATAGAGCAGGCAAAATCCTTCCATCTCAAATCCCAGGAGATATTCAGCGATGCATTCACCATGACAGCAAGCAATACATTCTATGCGATAAGGGATTTTGGGTGCAGGCCTGAGCAGTTTGGATTGATGCATACAGCATATTTAGTGTTTGCAAAAAAGTAAATCATCTCGCAAAAATCTGTATTACATCCCCATCTTTCACTTTGTGTTTCAGCCCAACCCTCTGATTTTTGAATTTTGCGCTTGGCCCAGTTATCAGCGCATACTTAAAGTTCTTCAACAAATCTCTGTGTATCGATGCGCACACATCTTCAATCGTTGAGCCGCTTTTTATCACGAGCGGTTCCTCAAAATCTGCGCCTTCAAACCGCGATTTCGTATACACTCTTATCAAATCAAGCCGATTATACAATCTTTCCTTGAATTCATCAATCCCTTTCCCCGTTTCAGCAGACATGCTTACAAAATCTCCTATCTTATTTCGCAATTCATTAAGGTATCTGCTGTTTACTAAATCAACTTTGTTCACTACTTTGAGCGATTTGCAGTACACTCTGTTCCCAACAACTGCATCAACAAATTCATCAACATTGGTTTTGCTGCGTATGATCACATTTGCGTTGTGTATCCCATACACCGAAAGCACGTTAATTATTGTTTTATCGCTCAATTCAGGACATTCAACAGTTCTGCTTATGGATATTCCACCGCTATCCAGTTTAGTTATACTGACATCGGGCGGCTTTTTATCAAGGCGCACTCCTATCTCATACAGTTCTTTGGCAAGCCCTTCAAAATCTGGATTGAATACATCAACGAAAAGTATTACAAGGTCAGCGCTGCGCGCAACTGACAATACCTCCTTCCCTCTGCCGCTCCCTTTTGCAGCGCCGCGTATTATCCCCGGCAAATCGAGCATCTGTATCTTTGCGCCTTTATACTCAAGCAATCCAGGAACCACATCAAGCGTAGTGAATGCGTACGCGCCGCTCTTTGATTTGGCTTTTGTTATTTTTGCAAGAAGCGTTGACTTGCCTGTGGATGGATACCCAATCATAACTGCTCGCGCATCACCGCCTTTCCGCACATCAAACCCGCCCCCGCCGCCTTTTTTACCGCCTTTGATGAGTTGTGCTCTCAGTTTTGCAAGTTTTGCTTTAAGAAGGCCTATATGATGCTCAGTAGCTTTATTGTATTGAGTTTTGCGAATCTCCTCTTCAATCTCCTTAATTTTATCCTGAATTCCCATTAATCGTTATTATGCGCATTCATATTTTATATTTTTGGCAGGTTTCTGCACACTTTCTTTATAGTTCTCCTATCAATATCTCCTAACTCTTGGTTAGTGCTGTTCTCAATAATCTCTTTGAAAATTCTGCCGAACACCTGCAACGCATCCATCTTCCTGCGCACATATTTCCGTTCGATTAAATATGCTTTTATGCTTACGAAAACCCTGTCAATTCCTTTCATTATGTATGACATCATTGTGAGGAAAAACCTGTCCATGAACAGAAATGCTCCTGCGGCTGACAAAGTAGTTAGTATATAACTGGTAGCCTGGCTGAAATATCTATCTTTGAGCAAATTGTACAGTTCGTTCCAAAGCCCGCCCGCCAAACCGATCGCAGCCAGTTTTATTCCTACTCTCTTTAATGTAGTGGACAGCTTTGGCATATTGCCCCATACATTCGCAAATCTTTCTGCCTGCCTCTGTTTAAGCCCATCAATCTCCTTCTTATAATTATCGAGTATTATCCGCACATCGTTTGCTGCGGTAACTGTTCCCATCATCAGCGTTTTTATAACGCTCTCTTCATTCTCTGCCTTTGGGCATATTGCTTTATCAACCATTTTTTTGTATTTTTTGAATTTTGATGTGTCATCTATCTTATCTGAAAACTTATGATTAGCCATGGAATTCGCAATCACTATGAGCAGCACAGGAGTGAGCTCCCCAACGCTTGCCACATCATATCTGCGCTTGATATTCATGAGTTCTTCATCACTCATTTTAGTTTCCTCAATGCGTTTCTTTGCGACTTCGAGTGATTTACGGAGGTTTTTGCCGACTTTTGCGGCAGATTTTACCTTGGTCTTTCTAACCATCTCATTACCCCCACGAATAGACTTATCTTTTTTCGCTTTAATAAACCCTTCTATTAGGCGGCGCAACCGCGCTGAAAAATGTTTATATAATTTTCGTGGTTTAACATACCATTCCGTATGCACCGCCTATAAATTAGTTTCGGCGGGAGGATGTGATTATGGCACCGATAAATAACGACACATTATTGAAAGCAGTCGAGCAGGCGCTTGAAGGCAAAGGCTCGAAGAAGTTTATTCAGACGGTTGAGCTGATAGTGAATTTTAGGGGTTTGGATTTTACGAAGCCAGAGAATAGGCTTAATTTAGAGATTCCGCTGCCAAAAGGCAGAGGAAAACAGGTGAAGATTGCAGTGTTTGCTGATGGGCAGGCTGCGAGCGACGCTAAGAAAGCAGGCGCAGATGCAGTGTTCGGCTCAGACCAAATTGAGAAGCTCGCTAAAAATAAGGCAGAACTTAAAAAAGTCGTTAAAGAATATTCTTTTCTAGCAGAACCTAAGCTTATGGTTTCCATAGGTAAGAACCTTGGACAAGTATTGGGCACGAGAGGCAAGATGCCAAAGCCGTTTGCCGGCAAAGCATCTGATCTTATGGATAGGATTAGAAGAACTGTTGTTGTGCGCACCAAGGGCAAATACATGCCCGTTATTCATGTTCCTGTCGGCACGGAGGAGATGAGCCCAAATGATCTAATGGAGAACATAAGCGCGGTTCTTGAATTGCTGAAAACCAAAGTGAATGATGCGAACATAAAGAACATATACATAAAGCTTACCATGGGTGAGCCGGTTAAGGTGGGTTGATATTTATGGCTGAAGCAACTATGGTCAGAAAAAGCGCTAACAGGTTGATGAAGGAGAAGCAGGTTAAGGAGTTGTCGAAAGAGATTGCTAAATATCCAGTGGTGGCATTATTCAGATTAACCGCATTGCCTGCGAGGTATTTGCAGCGCGCCAAATCAAAACTGCGCGGCCAGGCAGTGTTCAGGATTGGCAAGAGCGCAGTGCTCGATAGAGCGCTCAAAGCAGCCAAACTGCCTGAGGAGTTTGTGCAGGCGTCATCAGGACCGTACGGATTGATTTTATCAAACATTAACCCATTTAAGTTGTTCAAAGAACTCAAACGAAGCAGAGGGCAGGCGTACGCAAAGCCAGGCCAGATTGCTCCCTCAGATATTGTTGTGCCTGCCGGGGAAACGCAGTTCCCTGCAGGGCCTGTTCTTTCCGAGTTTAAGCAGGCAGGGCTCGATGTGAAGATAGTTGGCGGAAAGATACACATAAGCAAGGATAAAACATTGGTTAAAAAAGGCGAAGCGATAAACGAAAATGTTGCAAAAATATTGCAAAAGCTTGATATTAAGCCGTTCGAGATTGGCGTGGAAGTAGATGCGGCGTTCCGCAACGGCATAGTTTATGCGCGCGATGTGCTTGATGTTGATGAGCAGGCATATTTAGATAACTTGGTTAAGGCGTTCAGCGATGCGCGCGCTTTATCAGTTGAGATTGCATACCCAACCAAAGATAATGTTGAACTGTTGCTCGCGAAAGCGTTCAGCAACGCGCGCAATCTTGCAGTCAGCGAAGGCATACTTGAAAAAGATGTGGTTGATATTGTGCTCTCAAAAGCTCAGGCGCACGCAAACGCCATAAAAACATTCATAGGAGGTTGATGTAATGGAGTATGTATATGCGGCATTGTTGTTGCACAGTGCAAAGAAAGAGATAAACAAGGAGAACGTTTCAAGCGTTCTTAAAGCTGCGGGTGTTGAAGTCAATGACGCAAAGGTTGAGGCATTGGTTTCAGCGCTTGACGGAGTGAACATAGAGGAAGCATTGAAGAACGCTGCACTGCCTGTGGCAGCAGCTCCGGCGGCGCAGCCGGCAGCAGGCGGCGAGGAGAAGATGGAAGAGAAAGCAGAGGAAAGTGAAGAAAAGAAGGAGGAGGAAGCAGCAGCTGGATTAGCGAACTTGTTTGGATAAAATGCAGGGTTATAAATACCTTGAGCATACAAGCGATCTATACATTCAAGGGGAGGGCAGGGATGTTAAAGAGGCAATGGAAAGCGTTGCTCAAGGTTTATTCAATTCCATATCTAATTTTTGCAAGTTTGGAACGCATGAATCAATGATATTTGATGAGAAGGGATTGGATTTGCAGGATTTAATAGTTAATGTATTCACGCGCATTCTTGCTGAGATGGATGCAAGCGGGAAAGTTGGATGCAGTATTGATGTGCTTGAGTTAGATGAGCAGAACCTAACCGCAAAGGTTAAGTTGCATTTGTGCGATTCAGATGCAAAACTGCATATAAAGGCAGCTACTTTTCATGATTTTAAAATTGAAAGGACACACCAGAAAACAAAACTAAGCGTTTTGTTTGATATTTGATTTAATTTAATAAAATTGATTCATCAAAAAATACTATGGAACTGAAAAAAGAAGGCAATTTTTCTGAATGGTACTCAAAGGTATTGTTTGAGGCGGGCATAGTTGATGTAAGATACCCTATAAAGGGCATGCCTGTGTACATGCCGTGGGGTTTCAGGGCAATGGATTACATGTTTGGCATTCTTGAACATATGCTTGATGAGGCTGGGCATGATAAGGTGCTGTTTCCTGTGGCAATTCCCCAAACAATATTTTCAAGAGAAAGCGAGCATATAAGAGGTTTTGAAGGCGAAGTATTGTGGGTTACTCACGGCGGCAAGAATATGCTTGAGGAGCAGTTGGTTTTGAGACCGACTTCTGAAACTTCGATGTATCCTATATTTGCGTTGTGGATACGGTCGCATGCAGACCTTCCGCTAAAAGTATACCAGACGACTGCCATATACAGGCATGAGACGAAAGCCACGCGGCCGTTGATTAGGGGCAGGGAAGTGTACTGGAATGAAGGGCATTCAGCGCATGCAACGCGTGATGATGCAGTGCATCATGTAGAGAGCATAATAGATATTTACAGGAGATTTTATGAACAGTTATGTTTGCCGTTCAAATTAATCAAGCGTCCCGAGCATGATAAGTTTGCCGGTGCAGATTACACATATGCATTTGATACGGTAATGCCTGACGGCAAGACATTGCAAATTGGGACCGTGCATAACCTCGGCCAAAATTTTGCAAAAGCGTATGATGTTATGTTCTGCGATGAGGACGGCGAGAACAAGCACGTTCACCAATCATCGTATGGTATAAGCATGCGCGCGCTTGCTGCGGTTTTATCTGTTCATGGCGATGACAAAGGTTTAGTTCTTCCGTTTGATATTTCCCCAGTTCAAATAGTATTCATACCTATATACTCCAAGGGCAATAAGAATGAGGTTGATGAATACCTGCGTGAAGCGTATGGACGCGCAAACAAGAAGTATAGGTGCAGGTATGATGATGGTGATAAGAGACCTGGCGATAAGTTTTACTATTGGGAATTGAAAGGCGTTCCTGTGAGAGTTGAGGCTGGCATGCGCGATATTGAGAAGAAGAAACTAACCATTGTGGATAGATTGGGCAATAAGTTGCAGGTTGATTATGATGCATTTGATGATGCAATATTATCTGTTATTAAGTCGTATTCAGCGCATTTGCGCGATGCCGCACGCAAATTCTTTGATGATCATTTAAGCGATGCAGGTTCATTTGATGAGCTTGCAGACATAATGAACTCTAAGAGAGGATTTATTACTGCTGGTTGGTGCGGTGATATGGAATGCGTTGAGAAGCTTAAATCGCTTGCTGTTGATGTGCTTGGTTATGAGGGCGGCGAGATGAAAGATAGGAAATGCATAGTATGCGGCAAGGAAGGGAAACAAGTGGTTTTAGGCAAGCCATATTAATTTTAGTGCATATATTCGGTTATGGGTGCAGATTTCCGCGCTATTTCCATAGGTCTTGCGATAGCCATAATATGGTCGATTTATCTTATTCTCATTAAACTTTCGGTGATGTTCAGGTCGGATATTAAATCCCAGATATTCTTTTTAGGATTGGGCGCGTTTTTTGTATTCCTTATATACGCTGCATTCAATCGTCCAATGTTTGTTGTTGATGGCCCTGTTATGGTATCGCTGCTTGCAGGGATGTTTTGGGCGATAGGTTTATTAATACTGTTCAGTTCATTGCACTCAGGTTTAGAAATAGCCAGGTTGTCCCCGTTGATTGGGTTAAGCATACTATTCGTTTCGGTTATGGGCGTGTTCATGCTCAACGAAGCGCCGATTGATTGGTATCAGGTGCTCATAGGCGCTTCGCTTATCACGCTTGGCATATACATACTGATTTAGAGGGTTGGACGCCCCCACTGGGATTTGAACCCAGCCCTCAGCCTTGCCGCATTTTAAACGAGCATTCCGCAGGGCTGCATACTATCCAGGCTATACTATGGGGGCATATACCTGTTTAAGCTCAAAAAATGTTTAAAGTTTATTTAGTAGATGTTTTTGTTATTTTGTACCTGAGATATGCTGCATAAATTATGAGCGCATATCCTGCGTTGTATATTGGGTCTAAGTACAGGTAAGCATAGTCATAATATACATCTTGCTTGATTGCATACAAATATCCTAGATCATACGTTGCGAACGCGAGCATGCTCAGCGCGATCAGCAGTATGGTATTTCGCGCGCCTATCATGCCTGTTGCGGTGTACAGCGCTGCGCTGAACAGCAGGATATCCATTATGGGGTATGCCGTACTTATTATCAAATTAATATTTTCTGCAGTCAGTTCGCGGATCTCAGCAATATTTGTTATGCACATTGCTGCGACTGCGACTGTTGCCACTGCTATAACAATCATAATTTTAGCGGCCGGGCCGTGCTGAAAGAAGTATCGTTTGCGCAGGTCCATCATTGCTGCGAACAGGAAAGGGTATCCGCTTAGCCAGAATATGTTTGCATATATTGTTTTGCCTATGCCGTATGAATTTGCAAACAGCCATATGGACTCAGCCAAGAACCATAACGCGAACGCAGTTATGAAATAATTTATGTTTTTCACATCATATGTTGTTTTTAATAAGTGCAGCATGATGATTGCAAGCAGGCTTAAGCCGACAGGCAAAAGATCCGAAGCAAGCATTCCATCAGTGTTCAGCGCGCTTATAATAAAAGTTGAGATGAAGAGGAATATTGATAATGCAAGAATCGCATCCTCTATCTCCATAAACTTAAAATATGTTGTCAATTTTATAAATGTATGGATGTTGTTGAATGCTTAAAAGAAGGTAAAATCGCGCTTTTGAAGACAGATACCATATGGGGTTTAAGCTGCGATGCAACGGATTGCGATGCAGTGGATGCGATATATGAACTTAAGAAGCGGGATTTCAGCAAGCCATTCATACTCTTGATGTCTGATATTGATATGCTGTTGCGTTATTGTGATGCGCCTGATGGTTTTGAGGTTGTTAGAGGCGTTTCGATGATACTCCGCTCTAAACCAGGGGCAGAGTTGTGCAGGAAGGTTGTTAAAGGAGGCAAAGTATGCGCGCGCATACCGGATTCTCCGTTTATTGCTAGGATTATACGTGACTTAGGGAATCCTATAGTATCAACTAGCGCCAATTACAGTGGTGAGCAATCGCCCGCTTCAATTTCTCAGGTTCCAGAGGAGATGAAGAGGGCCGCGTGCTGCGTGCAAGATAATCCTGATAATTTTAACTCGTCAAGCATTCCTTCAACCATCGTTGATTATACTTCAGTTCCCCCAAAAATAATGCGAAAAGGAAAATATATTGAAAAAATAAAATTAGATTAGCTGTTCATTTAACTGCATTTTCCTACGAGCGGCTTTATGCCAGTCTGCTTGATTCCGTTGATGTGTTTCGTGTTGTATGTGAACACAACGTCGTACTCAAACAGATCTCCCGCATTGCCACAGCTCGTAGCTAAAGTTCCCGTAATCTGCTTGATTTCTCCGCCTTTGAAAACCGTTTGCGTGACGCCGATGTCATCGCCAGTCAGAGAAATGTTCACCAGCGTCAATCTCTCAGTTCTTGTGTTCAGCAACTGCAATGCAACGGACGTTCCATTAATCCTGTATTCAAGTATTGAGAACGGCTGCGCACCATTCCAGTATGCTCTGCTCTGCGCCTCTCTTGTATCAGCACTTACTCCCGGGAACCAGCCAAGCAATGCGATCGCTACTAAAGCCACTATCAAAGCCACTGCTAACAGCACAAGATATTCCGTAGATCCTTGACCTCTTCTAAACGCATTCATGTATTCACCTCAGTATTCCATTAACGGCAAAATTTATAAATGTGCTTTTATGTTATCATGCAAGCACCGACAGCATTGATGACACAACGAACCTGAATGCAACGTACAATATGAGCGATAGTATGAGTACAATTGGGTAGTATTTTATGCCGTACAATAATTTTCCTTCGCTTATCGTGCCTATGAATATGCTCACGAGGAATGTTATGCATGTTAATGAAACTGTTGCCAGCACATCTATGAACGCAGGTTCTATGTTTATTTGCGTTTTTAGGAATTGAAACCTTCCAAACTCTGCACCTGTTACCACTGAGGCCTGCTCATTCCTCATCTTAACCATGATTTGCAGGAACTGCGATGAAATAGATAATAGTAGAGGTATGATGAATATAACAATAAATACGATAAATATCATGTATGATTTCGTTTGAATTTCCATCTCTTTTTTGAGCTCGTGCACTTTTCTCATCTCTTCCGCGCTCACTTCAAGCAGTTCTGCCATCTTTCCGCCTGCTCTTGTGCCTTTCTCAAAAAATGTAATTGTTCTGCGCAACAATTCGGAATCCACCCTTTGCGACAGCTCGATCAGTGCGCGCGACAGGGAACCTCCTGTGGCTGCTTTAGATGCCACATGATCAACCTCTTCTTTAAGCGGTCCGAAATCAGGAAGCGCAGCAAGCCTGAACGCATTGAACGGGCTCATTCCTGCCCGCAGGTTTGCTGACATCACGAATAAGTAATCGGGCAGTATGTTTTCTATACGTTTTGTGCGGTCGTCAATCACATAATACAGGTGCATGTAGAACATGAATGAGAATACCACAAATGATGTGATGAACATCATCAGGGACATCACTATAAGCTGCACTATCTCTTCTTGAGTTGTTGTTGCAACAGTTGTATCTATCATGTACTTGAACAACGCCCATGGGAGCAGTGCAATGCCGAATGAGAACAGGAATATAATCATTAGCCTAAGCCCTATCCATAGGTCAACATCAGTTTTTATGCCTGCATGCATTAACCTCTTGCTGAACATCTGCCTTACACTGTCTTTGAGAACCCTTCCGAACTTTTTATACACTCTGTATCTTATCATGATTGCACCCGCTAATATATTGTTGGCCGTTCATTCTTTATGAATCCGATGATAGCCATCTGTATGATTACAGACACTCCTATCACTGCAAAGAATAAGTCTTCTGTGATCGTAGCTGCCGTGAATGAGATTAATAGCACCAGCAGTGTAATGCCTATTGAGGGCAGCACTGCTGCGAAGAACATGTAGAACAGTATAGCAAAGTTAAGCTCGCTTGCATAATTCTTAATAGATAACATTTGATAATTCATCAATGTATCCAGCGCGCTTCTTAATGCTCCGTCTATGCTTGCGCCAGATTCAAGCGCAACAAGAATCTGCCATAATGTGCGTTTCATGTATTCGCTCTTTGTTGTGATAATCACTCTTTGCAGCGCCTGTTTTTCTGATTCGCCAGAGCTTATGCTTCTTACTGCAACTGACAGTTCGCGCGATACATTCCCATAATCAGATTTTGCGATGTTTGACAATGCAACATAAAACGGCATGCCTGATTTCACTTGAGCGAGCATATCTCTCAGCGCGAATATTAATTCCCTGTCCGTTTTTTCAGCCAGTTTTCGCGATATGATGCCGGGGTATGACATGTGGAGCATGAATGCGAATGCTGTGAAGAAAAGGCCAACTGCAAGAGTAAATACATATCTTTGTTCTTCAGGAAATCCTCTGAACCCCATTATGACAAATGCAATAACTGTAAACAATAATCCCCAAACCATTGCTGACAATGTTGCAGAGAACGCATACTCATCGGGCTCTATGTTAGCATTAATCGACCTTAAATCATACTTCACTCCGGGGTACATGCTCAATAGTATACGGCCTATGCCTTTGAACCTTCTCCCTATCTTTTTTGAGGTTTCTATTGAAAAAATCATAAGGGGTATTCTCATCATCTGCCCTCCAGCAGTTTTTTGAAGGTATAATTTTTTGTAGCAGCTTTCAGCACATAGTCAGGGTCTGCGTAGTATGTTTTCATAACTGCTCCGACTTGATCTAATTGGTCGATTTTTCTCTTAACCATGTATTTGAGTATTTTCACTTTTTCTTGTATATCATCCTTCATTTCCTTATATGTCATTCCTGTGTGTAGGTTGATCTCTTCCACATATTTTCTTGGCTCGCGTATCAGGTCGAACGTATCGCTCTTAGGTCTCCAATGGTATATTACATTAAGGTCGGGCTCGCCCTCGTGCCCAGGAACAACCTCGCTTATTTCCATAGTTCTTCTCAGGTTTAACCTCCTGTCCCTATGTTGCACAACTAGAAGATTGACCGCTTGTATTTCAGATTTAGGCACTGCGATTGGCTGTTCAGCCAATCTTTTAAGCACCTGCAATCCAGTATCCGCGTGCAGCGTTGAGTATACTGAGTGTCCTGTATGCATCGCCTCGAACAGCACCTCTGCCTCTTTGCTTCTTCGTATCTCACCGACAATTATCCTGTCAGGCCTCATTCTAAGCGAGGTTACCATTAAATCAAGCATAGTCACTTCGCCAAGCCCTTCCGGATTTGCCGTGCGCGTAACAGTAGGTATCCAGTTCCACATGTAAGATGGTAGCATGATTTCTCTTGTATCCTCTATGCTGATTACCCTATGAGATGGCTGTATCAACCCTGCAAGGCAGTTAAGCGTTGTGGTTTTTCCGCTTGCTGTTCCGCCCGCGATTATGATATTCATCTCATATTGTATCCCCTGCCATAACAATGCAGCCATATCCACGCTCATTGTATGCAGTTCTGGCGATATGAAACTTATGATGGTCCAAGGGTTACGCGCAAATTTTCGTATCGTAATGGTATTTCCTTTTGTGGATATGGGGTATAGCGTCGCATTAACTCTGTCTCCCGTAAGCAAATGCGCATCTAAGATGGGGTTGAGCGTGCTAATATTCCTTCCAATTTTCCTTCCGATGTATGATGAGTAGTTGGATATTGATTCTTCGTTTTGCACATGCAGGTTTGTCTCAAGCCATCCATGTTTTCTATGGTATACGCCGACAGGGATTTTTGCTGCATTAATTATTACTTCTTCGAGCCAGTCATCAGCAATAAGAATATCTATATCGCCCAGCCCGTTCATTTCATGCAGGAGTATCCCCCCTATAATCGTCTTTTCTTTAGGGGGCAGGTCATATTTTTCAAGAATTTTAAGTATGTTGTTATGAAACCTGCGCTTAACTTTGTATGCTTTCTCGATATCTGTTATCTGCTCTAGTTCTATCGGAACCTCCTTAATTATTTCATTTTTCAACTCATCTATGAATACTCGTGAGTATGGGCTCAGCAAAGGAATATCTGCATAATATCTCTTTGCTCTGTCCCTTTCAGAATAATACACAGTTATATCTGCGGGCACCCCATCAACATTAAGCGAATACTGCGCATACACTTGATCAAAATGCATCCTCGTCTTTTTTGGGAATTCCTCTTCCCTTAAAAGCACTACGGTTATGCTTTCCCAAGGGTTGACCGGATAAATAACTCTAAGTATTCCGTGCCGTTCAAGCATAGCTGCTGCTTTTTCGATTGCGTCCTCCTTCCACCTAATTTTCTTTGCGATTCTCTTGATGTTTTGCTTCTTGCTCTTTGATTTTGCAAGCTGCTCAATGAATTTATCTACGATTGTTTTCATTTGAACTTACCTCCCTATTTATTATGCGCTTCACGCTTGGCACGAAGAATGATAGGCACATAACTATTATGCCGAACGTGAACACGAACGGGCTGACACTGTTGAACCAAGCTCCGCTGTGCAGCATAGATGCAATATTTATGAGCACGCTGAACCCTATTATAAATAATCCGTATCCGGTAAGCCTGTAAGGTATGTCTAATCTGATGATTTTTACCGCCTGCAAAATAATCATAACTGCAAGCATGAATTCAACAAATAAAATTGCAAAGAAGTCATAAGTCATTTATTTCCAACCTCCCTTATCCCCAAAGAAAGCATGTATATTATCACAAGCATGATTATTATGGGGTAATGCGCGAATGTACTGTCTGGGTCGATGCCGCTCGTGACTGCATCAATTGCAGTGTTGCTTACTACCAATAACATAAACGATAGCGTGGTTATCCCGCCTCCAAACAATTTATATGCAGGTCTTATGTTTGGGCATTCAAATGATAAGAAAATCACACCCAAACAGAACAAGATAAAACTGCTTACGAAGTTTGAAACATATAAATACTGTATTTCATTCTCCATAACTGTTGTGTCAGCGAGATGCATCAGGGACAATACGATGAACACGAGAGAATATGCAATCAAAGTGTGTAGGTTCCACTTGATTGATTTAGGGCATTCCAGCTTAAAGTAATCGAACAACGCAAACTTGCTTATTTCGAATCCATGCTCTGTTGAGAATTTTGTTGCGGGACGTGTTATAAGAAAATATAATGATAATGTGATTATCACTCCGAAGAGCGTTGACAGTGCGCTGCTATGTTTTTCTATGGCATGCAAGAGCACCTCAGAGCCCATTATTACTACAAGAACTAATGTGAAATATGCATATCCTTTTAGCAAGGTTATGGCGCTTCCATCCTTTTTCTTAAGCACCCACTGCATGTTTAGGAACGCGATTAATGCAGCTGTAAATGCCATCCCGTATATTAAAATGCCCCATTCAATACTCATTCAAACAACTCCTTAATTTTTGAGTGCGGTATGCTGATGTACAGCATAAAACCGCAGAGCACCAGGGACGCAATAGCATTGATGTTTCCTTCCGTTATTAAATCTTCCCATCCCTCAACATTAGCAACTGTGGCAAGCACTGCCCAGCCCAATCCGACAAGCAAGATTGCAGCGAGCGTTCTTTTAAACACCGATTTGAACGTGCCCTCATTTACTGTAATGTATGCAATATACACGTGGAACATGGATAACACGAGCGCAGCTGAACTTATTGCCATAACTACATATACGAACAATTGCATCAACAATGCTGTTTCAATCATTTAACCACCCTATCGCAGTATTGCGCAATGTTATTGAAGAACTTGCTTTTTGCATCTTTCTTATCTATCATAATCTCTGTGGCAACATTGCTTATCTTGCTGCGGTTGATGATGTAATGCATGAATTTGACCACCACCTCCTCGTTTACATAATTCCTAAGCGATGATGCGGAATCTACTATAAGAAGCACAGGTTCTTTGTAATGCTTTTTCATCAACATGCTGAGCAGTATTGATATTTCAGTAAGCTGTGTGCAGTCCCTCACATACCTGACATGCGCATTCCTTGACACAGGTTTTATCCCTGTTGCATCTATGATGCTTACATTAGAGAAATCTGCACCAAATTTATCCAGGAGCTTCACGATTTCACTGCTTGGTGTTCTGAACCCTAAATAAAGGACAAATACTTTTTTGCTTGCGTTAGATATGCGCTTAGCGATATAATCGTTCTGTTTTCTCAGCAGCACTTTAAGAATGCATTCATTAGCAATATTGAGAGTTGCTGGACCCCTACTCCTTTTGCGCGCCATAGCAATCATTAATACACAATTATACAGATAGTTTTATATTCTTTAAACTCAACTTATGAAGGATGAGCAGAGCGAAGAAAAAAGTAAGGGTTGTTAAGAAAAAGGCAAAGCGCCGTCAGGTTAGCGCTAAAGAAAGGTTCTTGTTTGGGTATAAGTCCCCTAATTCAGGTAGCAGTGGCGAGATAGAGAGAGTTCCAACAGGGATACCTGGTCTTGATGAATTAATACAAGGCGGGTTTGAGAAAGGCAGCGTGGTGATAGTCGCAGGCGGTCCTGGCACTGGCAAGACAACGATGGCTGCGCAGTTTTTGTACAATGGAGCAGTTGAGCATGATGAGCCGGGCGTGCTGTTGAACCTTGAGCAAAGCGGTGAAAATTTCAAAACGCATATGAGATTGTTTAGGATGGATTTTGATGAATTAGAAAAGAAGGGGCTGATTTCAATTTTGACATACAATCCTAATGAGATAATTGATGTAATCAAGGGTGGCGGCGGCATGCTTAGGGATGCGATGGATTCTATTGGTGCAAAGCGTTTTGCGGTTGATTCGCTGACAGCGATGATCGTGTTTTATGAGAGGGATTATGATGCGCGCAAAGCTCTTGTTAACTTATTCTCATCTGTTCGCAACTGGAATGTGACCACTTTGGCAGTATTGGAGTCCAACATTGTTGAATCTCACACAATCTATCCAACTGTTGAATTTTTAAGCGATGGGGTAATTTTATTAAGGACATATTATGAGGGCAATGTTCGAAACCATGCTCTTGAGATACTTAAAATGCGCGCAACTGATCACTCTAAGGATATATCTCCATATTTTGTAACTGATACTGGCATAGTAGTGTTTGGTGGGGAAAAGGTGTTTGAAAAATGAGAGGGCAGAGCAGTGCTGAATTATTGATTTTATTCGCTGCTTTGTTATTTGTTCTTGCGATTGCTGCATACTTGTCCAACCAGCAGCTTGCATCCGTCTCTCAAACAAAAGAGATTAATAAGGCCGCCACATTGGTTGATGATCTAACAAGCGCTGCTGATGAAGTTTATTACCAAGGTTACGGTGCGCGCAAGCGTCTCATAATAGATATCCCTAAAAATCTAGATGCGGACCAGACATACATCTCGGGAAATTCTATAGTTATCACTGCGAGCAACACTACTATAATTGGTGAATCGCAAGCGCCTATACACGGGATACTTCCATTGACTTCCGGGAAACATGAGATCTGGGTAGTTTCTGAGGGTAGTTCTGTTCGCATAGGGTATGCATTCATAAGCATCGATAAGGGTTCATTGTTCTTCACAATTGATGAAGAGGACAGCGATTCAGACGCAATTGAGATAGAAAACATATATGACACGGGCATAAATGTAACTCTCTCTGCTGAATGGTTGCATTCAATAGATGTTGCATTGTCTGTGAGCCCCAATAATTTCTCGCTCGCTCCCGGCGATGCGCAGGATGTGACAGTTGCGGTCCAATCGTTTGATGGTTCTGCTGGCATATACGATGGGGATATAATTATAAACGCAACAGATGGCATAAGCGAGGATTCGGTGCGCGTTCCAATCACAGTTTATGTGCTTGCTCCACCAGTATCAAACCAAAGCAACCTATCGGATTTTTATGTAACGCCTGATGAATGGTCCGCGACAGTTCAGAGGGGCCAGACCATACAAAAATACTTTTATGTATGCACTAACGGAATTTCTGTTGATAATGTTCAGTTTGAGACGAGCGGCACAGCAGGTGATTGGGTGTGGAACACAGGCGATGTTGGTCCAATAGGAGTGACTCAGTGTGTATCAAAATTATTTTTCCTAACTGTGCCGAGCGCTCAATCAGTGGGCAATTATACAGGAACTATTACAGCGGTTGCTGATGGCGGTGCGTACACTGATGAAATCTCGCTTAGCATTGAAGTTATTTCGCCAGTTGATGTGTGGGGTCCGCGCGCACGCAATGTTGTAGTGCATGCCGACACGCCCAACCCCTCCTGGGTAATTCACGCATTTCAGGATGAAGTGATTGTTAATGCAACCTGCGATGACACAACAAGGGGCAACTCAGACATTTTGTATGGCGAGGCATCATTTGCAGATGCATCATGCAATTGGGTTCAGATGGATCCGGTGGATGGCGCGTATGATTCTCCATATGAACGCGTGACATACAACATGGGTGTGTTTGCGCAGGGAAGTTATTCAGTATCAGTTAGGTGCGCAGATGTGTACTATAATATAGGCAACATTGCGCAGAGGTGGTTTACTGTGTATCCTCCTGATTATACGGCGCCGCGCGTCTCATCGATTTGGTTATCGCCGAGTAATACACCTGGTATGTCAGAAGATATCACTGTTCACGCAAGCGCTAACGATTGGAACAGGGGGGATTCAATCATTTCATCATGTTATGCAGAGGTTGATATGAACGGAACGCACATACCTATGACAGCGGATGACGGCGCGTATGATGAGCCGTATGAAGATGTGAGCGGTGATATAGGCAAGCTTCCTGTAGGTTCGCACATAGTGTATGTGTTCTGCAATGATTACTACAACAACACTGGAAATGATTCAAGAACCTTTAATGTGGTTGATGATTTAGGTCCTTTGGCTCTTGATTTGTACATAACTACCATTCCATCTGGCTTCAGGTACGCGGTTTATGCGCATGCGATAGGAAATGATACCAATAGGGGCGATTCAGACATAAGCTTGTGCAGAGCTCGCATCACTTGGTTTTGGAGAAACATGGATGCTGATGATGGCTCTTATGATGAGCCCGTTGAAGAAGTTAACGGGAATATGGGATTGTATTATGCTGGCACATACACACTGTATGTGCGGTGCAGGGATTCGGCAGGCAATTGGGGTCCGACAAACACCACAACTGTAACAGTCCCCGCTTAGCAATGGCGCGAGATAGTATGGTGATGAAGTTGGTAGGTTTGCGCAGTTCAAGAGGACAGTCGAGCGTTGAATTTACGATGGCGCTCGTGCTCTATCTATCAATCCTTCTCGCGTTGTTTGCCTTGTATATGAACATATCTGATACTCTGCTCACGCGCGATAAGTACATTAAGGCAAAGAATACTGCTGATATGTTGGCATCGCGCATAAATAATCTGATGGTGCATGCAAAGAGGCATAATGCAGCAGTTTACGCGCATTTAGACAGGTCTGATTATAATATTTCGCTGAGCGAGAGAAGCATAATTGTGGATTTTGATGGAGTAGTTGCGTATTCATACTTAACCATACCCGAATCAAATGTTAACTTAAACTTTAATTCAACCTACCTGAAGATATATACGCAAGGAGGCATAGTTCATGTTGTTAACGTTGAATAAATATTACAGCAGGGGCCAGTTGTTCACAGCGGATTTAGTGATAGCATCATTGCTCTCCTTAATAATGATCATAGTTGTTTTTGAGATGAGCAATGAATTGCTCACAATTGATTCGCAATCAAGAAACTGGGTTGATTTGACTTATCAGGCGAACGATGCGTCTCAGCAATTGTTGTATGGTTATTCAAAACCTGAAGATTTTATAAGATATAACATATCTGATGTAATCTATTTCAGCATAACTGCGAGCAGAGGAGTTCTTGATATAGAAAGAGTTGAGTATTTTGTGAATTCAGATTATAATGCAACGCGTGAAATGCTGGGGTTGAGCACTGGAGAGTATTACTTTGAAGTGAGCGATATGATAAACAATACTGTGTATTACTCATCTGGGGTGAGGCCGACTGCATCATCCAGCAAGTATTTAGTGAGGCGGCCTGCGCTGCTTGACGGAAGAGCGGTTGAGGTATCGTTGATAGTATGGAGTGATTGAATGAAAAAGGCATTCGTGTTCACGATGGATGTGCTTCTGGCATTTCTTTATGCATCCACATTCATTACTGTAATTTATGAAAATGTGCCAGTAAGCCAGGATTTGTACAGGGACGCAATGCTTTACGATTATTCGTTGGATTTGCTTACTGTTATGGATAAGGCAGGGTATTTGCACGAGCTTTCAAGAAGGAAATTGGTTAATGCGCAGAAGCTTATATCTGAGACGCCTGAGCAGTATTGTTTTTACCTGCGAATATATGACGAATCTGGCGATAAGGTAGGCATGGTTAAAAAGCACGGATGCAGAGGGAAGCATGATGTGAATGTATATGTGCGCAGGACATTTGTGCATGAAGGATATCCATACACTGCAGAGCTTGGCTCGTGGTACAAACTGAAGCAGCTTAAAGGCGATTGATATGAAAAAAGGAGTATTTATGACATTCATCAGCGTTCTTGTATTTCTCTCATTGATACTGTTTATGTTTGAGATGAACAACTCATACAGGGAAAGGGGAGGCATTTCTGAATACAATATGCACATGTCAAGATTGTCGTATGCATTGGATGACTTATCAACTGATTTATCCGAGATATATGGGATAAAATACAGCGCAACATTTTTGCAGAATCATACCGTGCAGTCATTTCAGGTTGAAAGTGTTGAAAGAAGCCCTTATTTGCAACTCAGCGATTATGAAGATTATCTCAACACGACATACCGCCAAAAAACCCACTCTAACCTCACATTTTCAATTGCGAGGAATGTTTCGCAAATCTCCTGCAACAACCGCTTGTATCTTTTGAGGAATTACTCATCCAACGAGACATATGTGTATTTTAATAAAACAGGCATATACAATGCAAGCATAACCCTTTATGTATATTCGGATTATGTGAACGGCATTCCGTGGTTTGAATTCCTGATGGAAACTCCTGTGCATTTCAAGGCGTCAAGTATGACTGGAACAGATGTAAATCAGTTATATCATTTGCGCAAGGCAATTAATAATCGATACCGCCTCAACTACACTGATGGCGAGTTGAATGTTGAGTTTGGGGATGTTGGAAAAGGCGTTGAAGGCGTGTATATTTGGGGTGCGCCTGAATATGATGTAAACATAACATTATTTTTGGAGAATAGCACATCAACTTCAATCTCCTGCCATTACACCGATTCGCAGTTTTCATATGCGCAAGACATAATGAATGAATCAGGTTCCATAGATGTTGCTGCTTACCCTATGTTTGATTAATTCCTGTCTTTAAATCCTATTCCAGTTATTACCATAACAGCAGTTCCTTTAATTCTTATTCTCATTTTTTCATATGCTGCATACGCTGCTGCCGATGATATCTCAGCATATATTCCTTTTCTTGCAAGCATTTTCTTAGCTTTAATCATTTCATCATCGCTCACTGCAATTGCATCTCCTCTTGTTTTTTTGATTGCTAAAAGCGCATTCTCACCTTCAACCGGATTATCGCAATTGATCGCTCCTGCAATTGTTTCAGGGTTCTTTATTTTTCGCAGTTTCCTGTTTTTTCTGAAAGCATTAACTACTGGCGCGCACCCTCTTGCCTGCACGGCAATCAATTTAGGCATTTTATTAATAATGCCTAACAATTTCATTTCCTTGAATGCTTTATATGTTGCGTAGAATAATGTTCCATTGCCAACAGGGATTATGATGTTATCTGGCGCGTTGCAATTGAACTGGTCTGCGATTTCATACGCAACGGTTTTTTGCCCTTCCAACCTGTATGGGTAATCGCCGGTTAAGTATGCGTTATTGAGCTTTGCATATTTTATGCTTTTAATAAGCGCATCGCTGTATGTTCTGCCGCATTTGATAACTTTTGCGCCGTAGTATTTCATCTGTTTAAGTTTGATCTTCTCAGCAAATTCCGGAGTAAATATTATTGCTTTGACCCCTGCTTTTGATGCATACGCAGATATGCTTGCCCCCATATTCCCTGTTGATGCGCACACAACCTCTTTTTTGCCCAGTTCAACTGCCTTGCTTATCTCAACAGATGAACCTCTGTCTTTGAACGATCCTGTCGGGTTTACACCCTCAAATTTCACATACGCGTTTTCCCCAATATTCACTAACGGTGTGCCGCCCTCGCCGAGCGTGACTGCTTTGTGCGGATTTTTGAGTGGAAGCGCAAAATAGTATTTCATATGAGTAGGGGGCATATGCCTGAACTGCGCAGGCATAAAATTAGCGAGTATTCTTTCATAATCATATGTAATTTCCAGCATTCTGCCGCAGCGTGGGCATGCGAACCCCTTATATTCTTTCATAAATGCATCTAAACCAAACCTTTTACTGCAATGTTCGCAGATGAAATATTTTGTGTACATGAACAAATATCTTACCGCATTTTTATAAGTTTAGCACGAGCTATTACAATGGTGGGCTTATGAACATGCGTAAGATGCTTGAATCTTTTGGAGACCAGGTAGTTGAGGGATGGGAGTTGGGCCAGAAGATTACCATATCAAAAAAACACAATAGGATTAATGTGATTGGGATGGGCGGCAGTGCCCTGCCAGGGGAATTCTTATCATCGTATTTTCCAGACCTGCCTGTTTACATACATCGGGACTATGGGTATGCGCGGAGGTTTAGCGATGGGTTGAACGTATGCATTTCATACTCTGGCAACACCGAAGAAACAATCGATGCGTTCGAATCTATAATTAATTCAGGGCATCCATGCATTGTGATCTCTAGCGGTGGCAAATTGATTGATCTTGCAAAAAATAATAACATTCCTTATGCGCAGGTGCGCGATGATTTAGTTCCGCGCCTGGCCCTTCCGCTTCTCTCATCTGTTCTGTTATCTGTTTGCGCAAAGCTCGGCGCGGTTAATATCAGCGACAGCGAGATAAGGTATGTTGCCGGAAAACTTGATTCTGATGATGCTCGCGCGAAAGCGCAGCGTATTTCGCAGGAGTTGCATAAGAGAGTTCCGCTGTTTTACTCATCATCCCGCAACAAGGTTGTTGCGCTGGTTGGTAAGATTGCGATGAATGAGAATGCGAAAACGCAGGCGTTTTGCAATGTGTTCCCTGAACTGAACCACAACGAGATGAACGGGTTTGAAGTGCTTAATGGAGATTTTGCAGTTGTATTCATCTATGATAGCGAGGATCACGAGCGCAACATAAAGAGGATGCAGCTTACTGAGCAAATTCTTTCGAATAAATCTGTGAAGACGCTGCGCATAGATATGTCTTCCGGTCCCCGCGTGTATAAATTATTCACCGCAATTCAGGAGTTGTTTTGGCTGTCAACTTTGCTTGCAGAATCATATTCGGTTGATGCCGTGAATGTGCCTGTTGTTGAGGAATTCAAAAAACAACTTTGATTTTAATTTTCCTTGCTTTATGCAGCCCTTTTTATAACAAAGTTTGCACTGCATATTGCGAGACCGGGCATGCTGGTCTGCGCAGTGCAGAACGGAAACGCATCATTAAGCTCCTGCGTGCGTTCTGACATTATTACGGATATTGTAAGTTTATAATACGGCCACTTTGCGCAGTTTTGATTGTCTAATTTGATTTTCAACACATCTCCATTATGTTCAAATTCCCGTTCTCCGCATCCGATAAGGAATGCTTTTGTTACAGTAACTCCTTTAAATAATTTAGAATGCAGCATAATTTCATTTTCAGTATCGCCAAATTCCGCTGCAAAAGGCGCATCTGCGGCGCTGTGCCCGTTCAATTCAGTTATGATGAGATCATTTGAGGACGCGCTTACAGTTTCTTCTGAGGGATGTTCTTCAGTGTTAGGCGTTTCTTCATTTTTATGAGTAGTTTGTTCATATGTGGGAGATGCTTGCTGTTCTTCTTGTGCGTTTTTGCTTTCTGGTTCAAGGTTTATGCATCCAGCAAATATGATTAGCAAAAGCAACCCTGCTGTGATATATGCGCGCATAACTGTACATCGCGCATAAATTTATTAATTGCAATCAGATTTTCTTAATGTATATATCCTCATATACTGGCCCGTTTGGGGTGAGCGTGCTTTTCTTGAGCGCAATTGCCTTTACTTTGCTCTCAATGCTAAGTTTGCCTAATTTTTTTATTTCAGCGTTTGCATTCACTTTGCGGTTTCTTGCGCGCGCAATTGTGATATGCGGAACGAACGGACGCTCATCTCCTATTCCTTTCGTTTTGTTATGTATGCACTTTGCAATGTTTTGCAGTTGCATTGAATCAACTTTTGCGAACAGCACTCTTGCATACTTAGGGTTTGGGAATGCTCCGCCCTCATATATTTTGAATGGTATTTGGTCATGTGCGCAATCTTCTATCGCGCTTTTGCACACCTGCATTTCATCCTCACCTACATCTCCAAGAAATTTAATAGTTATATGCATATGCTGAGGTTTGACTGGCCTCCATAATTCCTTATTAAGCTCTCCTGCGCATTCAAGGATTGATTGTATTGCAAAACTTGGCACTTCCGCAGCTATGAAACATCGCATATTCTGTATATGCGCATAATGTTTTTAAACATCCTAACCCAAAATTCTAGCAGATGATGATAATAGGTGATCTCTGAGCATTTCGATGCTGTGAAGATAGATGGGCAACCTGAGAATATTTTAAAACCATTTTCCAAGTTTTTCCTGTCCTATTTTTTCCTTTCTCTGCTGCACAAAGTTGTTTATTGCGTGCTCAACCCTATTTTCAGAGAACTCGTGCTTCTCGCACAATATTTCAATTACCTTCCCTCTATTGATTTCCCTAAAAGCTATCTCAGCATCATTAACATCTGGGATCATAAAGAATTGCTCAATATTTCTCCACAGCTCAATATCCTCCTCTGATTTGGATTTCGCATGCACCTCTTTGAGCGATTTGCATTCCTTCACGAGCTTCAGGCCTTTTTTTGGCCCTATTCCTTTCACTCCATCGTTAAAATCTGTGCCAACCAACAATCCTATCCATACAAGTTGCTCTCTGCTTATCCCAAGATTTTCCAATGAGTTTTTTAGGTTGATTCTCTCAACATAAACTTCAGCATACCTGTCTCTGCCGGGCAGTTTTCTCCTTCCGCTAACGGTTAAGTTTCTTATTAAAACAGGCGCGCCGAAAAGCAGTGAATCATAATCCTGCGATGCAGCGCAGTCAGTTTTTCCCTCAATAGTGAGGTATGCCGCTTCAGCTTCGCCTTCGCTTATTGCCTGCACATGCGGAACGCCCATAGCATCTAGCAATTGCTTGGATTCATCAACCATCTCAGGGGTAAGCGTGCTTGTTGCCTGCGCATATTTCCTTGCTTCATCCAAATTTCCCTGCTTCAATGCATCCTCCCATTTCTTTTTTGCATCTTCTTTTGTTTCGATCCGCGTCTTTATTGTTCCTTCCTTCCATGAGGGCGGTTTCCCATCAAAAACATAAACAGGTTTGATTCCATATTCGAGAAGTTTCAAAGTTCTGTAAAACAGCCCTGACAAATGACTCGTGATATTGCCCTTTGAATCAAGCAGTGGCGTGCCATCTCTCTGCCGTATTATGGATAGGAACTGGTATATAGTATTAAATGCATCTATAGCAACAATCTTGTTCTCCAAATCTTTAAACTCGATGCGTTCAGGCATAACCAGGCTCCCAAGGTCTACGCCCATCATTCAACCTCTTCAATCAGCTTTATTCCAAGTGCTTTTTCAAGCTTTTTGGCAAGTTTGATTGTCGGCATTGTATCTCCCCGCACGACTCTTCTTAGATAAGATTCGTTTTCGTTGATTTTTCTAGCGAGTTCTTCATATTTTAGACCCTGCCTGCTGATGCTTTTTCTCAATATCTCAGGGAAGTTCTCAACAATATCTTCCTGGATGTTTCTCGGCCTAAACCCGCGATGTTGTGTATTGTTAGGCACTCTCGCCTTCTCCACAATCTCCTTGCCGAGCGATGCGCAGTTGCTGCATGCGTTAAAAACCACCCCTTCAACAATAACCTTCTTAACCGCGCGCGCTGAACCGCAAATCTCACAATCTGCCATAATACATTTATCTCAATCAACTTTAAATAAATGACAGCAAAAAATATGTTAATGCGCAGGATTGCTGAATTATTGGTAACATTCGTGCTATTTCTTGCTATCCTATCCCTGCAGATATCTGACTTGCATAAGTTTGTACTTGAAGTAGTTTTGCTGGGGTTGTATGGGTTTTATCTGCATAAGAAGTACAAGATAGAATATTACTACGGAATGCTGATGCTCAAAACAAAGGAAGGATTGCATCGGATAGATGAAATTGCGCAGTATTCAAAGTTCTGGAACGATTTTGCTGACATAGGCATTGTGCTTGCGTATGGGTTTCTAACTCCTTTATTGCATAAACATGTTTCGAAGAGGAATTTTGCCATAGGAATTTCAATCTTGCTGCTGAGCGCGCTGTTTATCCTGCCAAACTTATATCCAATTGCGTTATCAGTAATAGCGTTTCCGTATGAGGGCGGGTCCTCGTATTCGCATGCTTCCGGGCAGGGCGATTACATAGTTCCGCTCATAGTTGTTGCGATAGTTGCAGTTGGGTATTCATTCATCGCCGCTGCAAGCGTTGCATACCAGGCGCTCTCAATACTTTATTCATTATACTTAAACATGTTTAATGGGGGTGCGAACGCGATACAGCCAGGCGCATCGCTTCTATTGCCTGGAATAAACCTGCCGTTTGTTGAGGGCATACTTGCATTGTTGTTCATACTATTCTTTCACGAACTGGCTCATGCAATCTTATCAAGAGTGGCGAGAGTTCGCCTAAAATCAGCAGGCATACTCTTGTTTGGATTCATACCTGTTGGCGCATTTGTTGATCCTGATGAAGAAGTTTTGGCAAAAAAATCTGTTGCAGAGCAGGCGCGCGTGCTCGTAGCAGGATCATCTGCAAACTTTGCGCTTTCAATAATTTCCATTATGCTGTTCTTGTCATTAGTGGCTCTTCCATTGGATGTTTATGATCGCGGGTTGTATATTATTGCTGCGAAAGAGGAACTGCCTGTGCAGAAGGGAGATGTGATATATTCGATTAATAGTGTAAGCATGGATAGTTTTGATGTATTTCTTGAGTACCGCGATTCAATAGAGCCAAACTCAACCATACTTATTGAAACAAGCAGGGGCTTTTTTAATGTTAGCACGAATGAGAACTCAAGGATTGGCGTTCTGTTGCAGCCTAACATAAAGAAATCGTTTGGATGGTATACTTTTCTAAAGAACCTGTTCGCGCTGCTGTTTTCGCTGAACTTTTTTGTTGCAACAGTAAATCTCCTTCCAATACCCCTTTTCGATGGCCATAGATTGTTAGAGTTGGGGTTAGGGAATAAGCGCAAGCTTCTTCTTAAAGCGATCGCGATAATAGTCAGTGTTTCGCTCTTGATTAATTTGCTGCCATGGTTGTTTTAGCAATCAATTAACTTTTTATTAAATTTTGCATATATGCAAAACATGTTTCTGTCAAAACTGGTTGGCGTTAAGCGGGCAATGAAGATGCACTCAATCTTAAATATACTTCCAAGGGAGATACGGGATGAGCTGAAAAACATCCGCATAGTTTATAGAGGGATTGTTAGCGTAGATGGAAAAGAAGGCGACCTGCTCGTACGTATGAAAAATAACAAATTGTACAATGTGGTTTGGCAGGAAGATTATGGTGAGGTTCGCGAGATAGACAGGGCATATCTTAAATCTATGACTAAATTCTATGACTCCTTCATCCAGGATTTAGTTATCCATGAGCGCAACAAAACTCTTTCTAAGCTTTACATAATCAATCAAAAAATAATGCTTCGGTCCACATCATTCAAGAAAGTGAATCCTATTACTTAAACTTAATCTGCATCATTTTTTCATAATTATGCAGCTCTCTCTCATTGGCAGTTTTCCTTTAACTGGAACATCTGCATATCTTACACTTCCCACCCATATACTTGATTTTAGTTCGCATATCTCTTCGGCCATCTCAGAAAGTATGACATCGCATTCAATATTCGCACGTTCCATTACGCTGTTTCCAACAATCATCGCGCACATAGCCCCTTCCCGCAGCACTCTTGAGCATTCTTTAATGACTTCCAGCATATCAGTGAAGTATGCGTGCGCAATCAGTGGCGGGTTTCTGCCGACATGTTCAAGGAGCTTGTTGTATACATAATCATTCTCAATATCTCCAACATCATTTTTTCCAATGAAAGATTTCACCATGTTCTTTCTTATTTCGTTGCAATTTGCATTAGGATATGCCAAGCTCAATTCAAGCCCGTACACTTTTATGTAATCAACATTGTTGAGGTAGGGGGGAGATGTGATTATGCCTCCCATTGATGAATCCTCTGCATTAATGCATTTTGCGCTTCCAAGCTGAATGTTTGGTTCATCATACACTACTCCATATGTCTTCACATCGCTGACCATTTTTTTGATTTTCCTTTTGAACAGATGTTTTGCATCACCTGCCCGCTTATTTTTCATGATTTTAAGGACACCGCCATCTTTCATCACATAACTAGAAAGAGGGAGTATGGATATCAATGCAACCAACAAGAATTCCTTAATCTTCTCGTTTTCAATTTTACTGATATATTCCCTAATGATTTTTATGACTTGTAAGTTTCTTTGCGGGAACGCTCTGTGCGGTGGGAACAGCTCAAATTTCCACTCAAATGCAGGTTCTTTTCTGCGCTTAAGCATCTCAATTATTCTTGCGGATTCTGATGCTATCTCCTTGAGCTCCTTATCATCATAATTTCTGCATTTAACGCGCGAGGTCAGCACTGCCAACGGGCTTGCATCAGTCCCCATGCTGAACAACCCATTATATTTGCACTCAAGCGGCACAGTCCCTACTCCTACAAAGGGGTCAAAAACCGGCGCGTGCATGTTAAGTTCATTGATCAAGACCTCTACAAGCCTGCTTGAGAACGCCTCTTTATAATGCATCCAATTGAATATGGGGCGCGTTTTGTCTGGCTGGAAGGTCATCAGCCTGCCAAGTTCATATCTCTTAATGATTTTCATATCTTTTCAACCTTAAAGTATTCCCTGAACTTGCGTGTCGTATTAAGCAGTTTTGTCCTGCCTTTCTTCATTCCCTTAATAAAACCTTTCTCAGCAAGCGAATGTATATGCGCGTAAGCGTTGCTTCCAAGCGTTCTGACAACACTTGACTGCAGCACGCCTGTCTTATCCTCCTTTTTTGCTATGTACGCAAGAGTTTTAAGCTCGCCTTTGCTCAGTTCGGTAAATTTGCTGATTTTTGATGCTATGCCAAGGAATTCATCCCTGACCTGCATGCTGTATAACCCGTTGTCATCTACCACCTGCACAGCACTGTTCATTTCATCATATTTTCGTTTCAACTGTTCAATGCCTTTCTTTACAACGCCTATAGATCCTATTCCAATAATTCCTGCTATGCGTTCAATTTTCAAAGGCTCGGTGCTCATAAAAAGCACTGCCTCAACGCTGCTGCATACATCCTTTTCGTTAGGATTCTCACTGCCTTCCATGAAAAAAATTATGCAGGAAGAATTTATAATATTCAAACTTCATCTGCCGCATACAAATATTGTTTGTTGTTAAGCTCGTAATCAAAAATCTCATCAGGCCTGAAAAATTTTTCAATCTCATTCTTTGCTGTGTCAGTCGAATCAGATGCATGTATGACATTCCTACTCGTGCTCAGCGCAAAATCTCCTCTTATGGTTCCCGGTGCAGCTTTGTTGGCATCCGTAACGCCGCACATCTGCCTCACAAGGCCGACTGCGTTCCGGCCCTCAACCACGCCCAATATCACAGGCGATTTAGACATAAACTCAATCAAATCCGGAAAGAAAGGCTTGCCTGAATGGTGGGCATAATGCTCTTTCAGCACATCCTCGCTTAGCTTCGCCATTTTCATTGCAACGATTTTCAACCCTTTTTTCTCGAATCTGGCGATGACTTCGCCGCAGATTCCTCTGTTCACTGCATCGGGCTTGAGTATGATGAATGTCCTTTCAATTGCCATAAAATATTACCTCCTTGTCTTCTTCTTAACCCATGTCACTTTATGCGTTTTCCTTTTAAGCTGCAGCATGTTAACTCTGCATTTTCTTGAACAGAAGGATAGCACTTTACCATCCTTTCTCACATACAAAAGCCCTTTGCCTTTCTCAATTTCCGATGAGCAAAACGAACATTTCACTTAAAACACCTTCTTACCTTGCCCTAATCTCTTTTGCTTCCCTTTCTGATTCAAGCAGCAACAGCACATCGCCTTTTCTAACAGGCCCCTTCACATTTCTCCTCATTATACGGTTTTGGTCTTTCCCTTCGAGTATTTTGCACATCACTTGATATATTTCTCCATATACTCCTGTTTTCCCAATCACTTCAACAACTTCAGCGTGAATACCTTCGTTCATTCAAACACCTGCTATTCAGCCTTTTTCTCTTTTGGAAGGTTGTTTATGATATCTTTAAGCAAGTCAACTCCATTCCCAGCATCATCAACTGCTATGGCTGCGCTTTGCACTTCCATGCCTGCGAACTTGCCAAGTTCCTTCTTATTTGGGACATATGCAAAAGGAATTCCCTTCTCCTTGCATATCTCAGGAAGATGCATTACTATCTCTTCTGGGTCAACATCCTCGGCAATCACAACAATTTTTGCGCTTCCTCTCTCAACTGATTTCGTCGCCTCATTAGTCCCTTTCCTTACCTTTCCTGTAGTGCTTGCAATCTGCACGAGCTCATACACCTTTTTCGCGAGCTCAGGAGCCATCTCAAATTTAACATACGATTTAGCCATTCATACACCTCTTTTCATCGGTCGTGTGAAGTTAAGAAGAATAACAATTATAAATATTTACTTAAATCTTACAGTGCAATATATTGGCGTGACAAAAGTAATTCTTGCCATCACCAGACAGAAAAAAAAGCTCAGAAAGATTAAATATATCTGCTTGCGTTTGGGAAGAGATGCGTTTGCGTTTCCCCCTTTAGCTAAGAACAGCATTAAGTCAGTGGGCATAACTGACTTATGGTTGCTTGAGTCGGATGTGCCTGAGGAGAAGCTTGAGCAGCGCAACATAAAATACCTGCAAGGCAAGCAGGTTTATGTGCATTTGGCAGATAAATCTTACGCAACATCAATTTATGAAGAGCTTGGCGTTTTAAGTGATTGGCTTGCGCATGGTGTGCACGAGAGCGAATTGGATGAGTTTATGCAGAGGGCCAATAACCTTAAAGGCGATCTTGAACCTATTGCGCATTACTTATTCGACACTCGCGCTAAGGAAGCAATATTCCAGTTTTTAGTTGGCATAACTAAAATTCAAAGTTCTGAATCAGTTTTTTCCGGAAGACATAGGAACCTCACGGTAATTCATAAGGAGAGATACAAGCAATTTAGGGAAGAAATTATGGAAATATTGCATAAGCCTCGAGAGTTGGATGAAATTGTTAAGTTAACTAAAGTAAACGAATCGAACGCGCGGAGATGGCTTGCTAAACTGGAGAGCCAAGGTATAGTTGTTAAGACGCGGAAGCGCGCAGGCATAGGCAGGCCAAAGAATATATACTACCTGTCGCAAAGATTAAGATTAGAAACTAAATGAGTCTTGTTTCCATCGCGCCATACAATTTCCTGGCTAAGGTTATTTTATCTGCATTAGCTTCTACAATTACAATCCCTTCATGAGGTTGCCCATAAACAACTATGTCTCCAGGTTTGCATTTGCATACTGCGACCAGCGCGAGCATATCCTCTTCGCCATCAATCTGTACGCAACCTTTCTTGCGCTCACATATGAGCTTTTCGATGACTGCCTCAGCTTCGCAGCATATAGTGCCAGGGTCGTTTTTTGCGGATAGCAAGTTTTTGCATGAGTTTTTTATGATTTTGATTACTTCTTCATCCACATCCTTTCTCAAATATTTTGTATCGAATACGATTATATCAGGTTCATAACCTGATTTTAGCAATTCGCTTGAGCATATATCTCCCACGCATATAACAAGAGGCTTGTTTCCTGCGCCGTGCGCATGTTCTTTTAAAAATTTAACTGCCCGCTCAGTGCTGAACACTTCGCTGTTTCCAAAGGGTTTTTTGAGAGTTTTTCGAAGCTGAATGCCTGCAACTCGAACGCATTTTGCCATGTTTTGTTTAACATATCTCTATTTTTAAGTTTTTAATGCGTAATCTAACCATGATGCCACTATCCAAAGAATTGTTTGTCAAAGATATTATGAACAGCTATGTGATAACAGCCCCTGAAGGCATAACCGTCCGGGAGGCGGCATATAAGATGAGCAAAGACAATGTGGGTGCGTTGGTGGTTATAAATGAGGAAAGGAGAGAAGCGCTGGGAATCATCACTGACAGGGATATCGTGCTTAGAGTGGTTGCGTCTGGAAAGGATCCAGATAAAGTTCTCATAAACGAAGTGATGTCGTCTCCTATTGAAGCGATAACTCCAAACTCTTCGATAAATGATGCTGCCGAAAAAATGATTAAGTGCAGGGTCAAAAAATTGCCTGTGGTTGACAGCAATGGGAATCTTGTGGGAATAATAACATACAGCAACTTTCTGAAAGCGTACCCAGGTTATGTTGATGTGCTCAAAGAGCTTGCAGCAATGAAATACTCAGATGTTGAATCATCTATTGAAGGGTAGTTATTTCATGATTCAAGGTTATGTTAAGATGTCCGAAGATACTGAGCATAAACTTAGGCAGAAGCTTGGCGAAAACTTTGATTCAGCGCTTGAGGATGTTTTAAAGAGATATGCTAATTTAATAGATCGGAAAGCAGCATTATACATTCTTGCAATTGATAATGGGATTATTAAGCGCGAGAGCAAACATTTGAAATCATTTTCTGAACATGTGCCGGAAAACTCAAGTGTAAGTTTTGAGGGAGTGGTTGAGAGAGTTTTTGTGCCTTTTGAGAGCAAATCCCATAAAACAATGCGCGTGCTGCTTGCTGACGGTGCGGGGGGAGAACTTGTTTTGGTTGCTTGGGATGATTTAGTGGATAAATTGGTAAATAAGCGATTGGATAGAGGCGATAGGATTTTTGTGCGCGGTGCGTATTACAGAAATGGTGAAGCGCACGCGGGCGGATATGCAAAGGTTGAGATTACAAAAAAAGACAGGGTCACTCCTCTATCGCA
Organism: archaeon; assembly: GCA_024274875.1. Taxonomy (GTDB): domain Archaea; phylum Micrarchaeota; class Micrarchaeia; order CAILAH01; family CAILAH01; genus JAJSAH01. The sequence continues at coordinate 11,654 of JAJSAH010000012.1, read as the reverse complement.
GGTTGTTGATGGAAGATGCAATGTTGCGGTTAGGATAGTGAGCGATATTAACATAAGGGAGTATGTAAGGAATGATGAGCAGAAAGTTATGGCTAACGGGTGGGTTGAAGATATGACCGGCAGAGTTCGTTTTGTTGCTTGGGGCGATGCAGTTGATTTTATCTCTCAGGCTAAGCAGGGGGATGTTATTCGCGTGCGCGACGGTCTGTTCAAAAATGGAGAGCTTCACATAAACAGTTATTCTAAAGTGGAGATAAACCCTGATGATTGTTTGGTTTTGACAAGAGCATCTAATCTTCGAGAAGGCCTGCGCGCCGCATACTCATCCAAAATAATTTCAGTAATGGAGGAGAATTCTAATCTATGTTGCATCACGAGATCCGATGATAGAGATGTGAAAGTAGTTATGCTTGATTCTGCGCAACGCGGGCTTGTTGGCGATGAGTTAAGCCCTGACATCGACCTTAAAGTTGCTGCTCATCTCAAACTTAAATCTTTGATTGGGAAGGTTTGCATCTTTTCTGGAGTTTTAAATAGCAACGGCATTTTTGAGTGCTCTCGTATGCATCTGGATTAATCATTTTTCATTTTTCCGAAGGGTATATATTATTTATTAGAGAAATTGTACTGATGGATTCAGATATTGATTTTGTGAAATTGGTCGAGAATCCAACATGGAAGGATGTGCTCATCGGATTGGTCAATAGGGAGGAGCTCGACCCTTGGGATATAGACATTTCTAAACTTACCTCTAAATACATAAGATTTATCGGAAAAATGAAAAAATTTGAACTCCACATTCCAGCAAACTTGATCCTTGCTGCTTCTGTTATGCTTCGAATAAAAAGCGATTCAATAGTTCTTAAAGAGGATGGTGATTATGAGGCAGAATATCTTGTTGATGATATTCCTTCTGAGCTTGATTTTAATCCAAACTTTACTTCAATAGAATCCGTTCCAGAGTTGAAATACCGCGCAAAACTTCCAAGAAAGCGCAAGGTGACTTTGAATGAACTGCTGAATGCTGTTGAGGATGCGATGAAATCTGAATTTAATGCAGAGCGCAGGCGCACTAAAATGCCCATTAAAGATCAGAAGTTTTTTGAGGAATTAGAGATAGATAAAGTTGATGTTGAAGAATTGATGATGAATACTTACCAAAATCTACGCGCGAATGCAGACAAATATAATCTTGCGCGTTTTGATGAGATTTGCGGCAATACAACTGAGGAGATGGTCCTCTCTTTATTAGCAGTATTGTATCTTTGCTCATACAATTATGTTGATGTGATGCAGGAGAAGTTCTTTGGAGACATCCTAATCAAGGTGCTCGACCCAAAAAAAGAATTGGGGAAGATTGATGTTAGCTTCTGATTATGGGTAGAACCTGTTAATAGTTCTTGGGAAGGGTATGGCATCTCTTATATGCTTTAAATTAAGCATCCATTTTATGAATCTCTCTATGCCAAGCCCAAATCCTGAGTGAGGCACGCTTCCGTATTTTCTTAAATCGAGATACCATTCGTAATCTTTTACATTAAGTTTGTTTTCCTTGATTCTATCCATCAATACTTCATACCTCCATTCTCTCTCGCTTCCTCCAATAATCTCGCCATGGCCTTCCGGAGCAAGCAGGTCGGAACATAGCGCATGCCCAGGGTTGTTAGGATTCTCTGCCATGTAAAATGCTTTAAGCTCCATAGGAAAATCAGTTATGAAAATAGGTTGTTTGAGGTCTTTTGTGAGTATGTATTCTTCATCAGCTCCGAAATCATCGCCAAGCTTCATTTTGCATCCGAGTTTGTTCGCCCTATCTATTGCCTCTTCATAGCTTATGCGTTCAAACGGCGACTTGATTCCTAACAGATATTCAGGATCTCTGCCAATTTTTTTAACAAGGCTTCCGTGCTCTTTACCCATCTTGTTGCATACATATTCAACCATTCTCTCTTGAATTTCCATGTTCATCTTGTTGTTATAGAAAGCCATTTCAGGTTCAAGATGCCAGTATTCAGCAAGATGCCTTCTTGTTCTGCTTGGCTCAGCGCGGAATGATGGCGCAAGCACATATACCTTTTCAAGCGCGAATATTGCGGCTTCCGCATACAGCTGCGAACTCTGCGTGAGGTATGCCTTCTCGCCAAAATAGTCAATCTCAAAAACCTCGCTTCCGCCCTCTGCACCGCTTTTAGTAATTAATGGAGCAGGGACTTCGTAAAACCCTTCTTTATCAAGAAATTCTCTAAGGTATTCAATGATATAGTGCCTCGCTTCAAGTATGCGCGTCAATTTCATGGACCTTAACCATAAATGCCTTATATCAAGCAAGAATTCGACGCTTTGATCTTTTGTTACTGGAAACGGCTCTCCTTTGCATATTAAGTTAAGTTTCTCTACATCTATTTCATAACCTGTGGGCGCCCTATCATCTTTCCTTAATGTTCCTTCGATTTCTATGGAACTCTCAATGTATAAATCTTTTGCAGCTTCGAAAAATTCACTATCCGACTTAACAACACATTGTATAACATCAGTGGAATCTCTCAGTATGATAAACACCAATTTTGAGCTTGCTCTGTGCCGGTATACCCATCCCTTTAGTTTCACTTTTTTTCCAATAAACTCATCGTTCAATATGTCCTTGATATGGTTGCATTCGCTCATGCTTGTTTTTCGCTGGAAAGAAATAAAAGGGTCACTCATTCTTACACCTGCTAAATTGCGACTTTGTCTCCAGGAACTCTGCGGAACAGCTGAACTTCTCCTATGTGCGCTCTCTTAGTAATCCATCTAACGAGCCGTTCTATTCCGAATCCTGCGCCAGCGGTCGGAATCAACCCATCTTTTGCATATTGCAGGTATGCGCCGTATCTTTTAGGGTCGAGCCCATCTCTCTTAATCCTTGCGATAATGCGCTCGTACTCATGCTCCCTTTCCGCGCCAGACAACCCTTCGCAATATCCCTCAGGATATATTAAGTCATAGTTGAGGTATTCGCCAGGTTTTTCAGGGTCTTCCTTATCGTAAAACTCCCTTTTGAGTGATATTGCCCAAAATGGTTGTTTGCTTTTACTCGATTTAATAAGTTCCCAATCCTTACCATATTTCTCCAGCAATTTTTTTGCCGAGTGCCTCTCAAACGGCGTTTTAATTCTTGGAAGCTCTATCCCATTCTCTTCAAAAATGTCTTGGCATTTTTCCTTTAAATATGGCATAAGTTTTTTGTAGTATTCCTCCATTATAGACATCACATCATCCATTTTACCATGTCCTATCTCAAAATCGAGTTGCGTAAACTCGAACAAGTGCTTTCCAGTCCTTATTCGCGCTGGATGTTCTAGCCTAATGTTTGGAGAAAGTATGAATATCTTATCAATTCCTTTTTTTACTGCAACCTGTTTGTGCAGTATCATGGACTGCATGAGCACAAGCTTCTGCCCAAGGTATTCAATCTCCCCTGTTTTTATTACTGAACTCCCAGGGTCAGGGCCTAATGGATCTGTGGCAGTGGATAATATCACTGGGGATAACTGCACAAACCCCTTTTCCCTGAAATGCGCGCACGAAAAATCAAGCACGGCATCAGTTGCTCTAACTATATCCTTTATTTCCATATTATCACTGAACACTTAAGTAAAAGTTGCAATATATATTTTTGTTCAAATATATTGTATATTTTTCATAAGTTTGTTAAAGTTTATATTATTTTTTTGTAAAATATACAATATGCAAAGGAATGTTTTGGATGACCTTGACATAGATATACTTTCATTTCTTGAACAAAACTCTAAGATGCGCATTCATGTCATGTCCAGAAAATTGGGCGTCCCTGCTTCCACTGTGCATCATAGGATACGGAGGCTTGAATCATTAGGCATAATCAAGAAATGGACTATAGCCAAGGATTATTGCAAATTAGGGTATTCTATAAAGGCGCATGTTTTAATATTCACTGACATTTCCCTCCTCTCTAAGATGGGAATAACCCAAGATGATATCGCCCGCGAGCTTATGAAAATACGTTATGTTGAATCAGTTGATGTGATTGCTGGCAAGGCAGACCTTATGATTACAATAAGAGCGCGAGATGTAAGCCATCTTGAGAATCTCTTGCTGAACCGTATTCAAGGGGTGGGCGGCGTTGTAAAAACTGAAACGCTAATAAGTTTGAAAGAATTTTCTAAATAATATTAATTTATCCTTGTTTATTTTACTGATGAAATTCCGCACTCATTATATAAGCGAAGCGTTTAATTTGGATGATGGCGCAGAGGTAATGTTGGCAGGGTGGCTGCATGAAGTCCGCGACTCAAAAAAATTTTGTTTTGCTGTGCTGCGCGATAAAACAGGCATTATGCAGATTACTGCAAAGAAAGATGGGTCGATTTCTGAGGAAGTGATCAGCGCACTGACCAGCCCAAAAGAAACTGTATTGCAGATAGTTGGCATTGTTGCAAAGGGTAAAGGGGCGAGGGCAGGCGTAGAAATAATTCCAAAAGAAGTTAAGATTCTTGGAAAGGTGCATGGCAAAGTGCCTTTTGACATCACTGATAGAGATGCAGTGCCTGAGCTTGATGTAAGATTAGATAACAGGCATATCGATCTTCGCAGGCCTGAGGTGCAGGCAATATTCAGAGTGCGCGCAACTGTTCAGCAGGCGTTCCGCGATCATTTGATTGGGGCGGGGTTTGATGAGATTGTCCCAACCGTAATTGTTGCTGCGGCAACTGAAGGCGGCGCTGATTTATTTCCGATAGTTTATTTTGAGAGGGAGGCGTTTCTTGCGCAGAGCCCGCAGTTGTATAAGCAGATGGCTGTGGTTGGCGGATTGGATAAAGTGTTTATGCAGATACCTGTTTTCAGGGCGGAGCCGCACAATACCACAACTCATTTAAATGAGATATATCAAATGGATGTTGAAGTAGGTTTTGCTGATGATGATGAGGCGATGAACATTCTTTCGGATGTGTTCTTGCGCATAATTAAGGAGGTTTCTGAAAAAAACAAGCGCGAGTTGGATATGTTGGGTGCAAGTGTTTCCGTGCCATCAGAAATACCTCGGTATACATATTCCGAGCTTGTTGATTTGCTAAACAATAACGGTGAGAAAATAGAGTGGGGAGATGACTTTAACAGAAAACAGGAAAGAATGATTGGCGAGCTTAAAAATGTTGAAGCATATTTCATAACTAAGTGGCCCACAAATGTTCGGGCGTTTTACTCGATGCCAAGCAGCGATAATGTTGAAGTTTGCAATGCGTTCGATTTGATTTACAGAGGGTTAGAAATTTCATCTGGGGCTCAGCGTATACATGATCCGGATCTCCTTGCAAAACAGATTAAGAAGCAGGGGCTGAATCCTAATGATTTCGAGTTTTATATAAAGACATTTAAGTCGGGCGCGCCTCCGCACAGTGGTTGGAGCATAGGAGTTGAGCGATTGGTCATGAAGATCTGCGGGTTGAGTAATATTAGGGAGGCAGTATTGTATCCAAGAGATCATAATAGGCTTCAACCTTAATGCCACATTTTTATAATTTAGTGCGTATTACGTGTCATGATACAATTAAAATTGTTTGATAATAAGAGGTCGTTTAAGGATTATACATTTATTGAAGGGTTTCCTGGGTATGGGCTTGTAGGGACTATTGCCGCAAATTTTCTTGTGGATAAGTTAGGGATGGAGTTAATTGGTTATGTTGAATCGCCGTTGTTCCCTCCTGTAACTGCGATACACAACGGCAAACCGCTGCCTCCGATGCGGATTTATGAATCAAAAAAGCATAAGATCTTGCTTGGCATGTCGGAGTTTGTGATGTCCGTAAAAGTCATTCATGGAGTGGCTGATTTGTTATATCCATGGAGCGTTAAGAAAGGGATAAGAAAGATTGTTTCGTTAGGGGGCATATCTATAAAAGGCAAGCAAGATGAGGTGTTCTGCATCTCCTCCGACCCCAAAGAGTTGAAGATGCTTGAAAAGCTTGATGTGATTCCTATAAAGGAGGGCGCAACCACAGGGGTTAATGCGATGCTGCTCATAAAAGCGTCTATGGAAAAGAAGATTCCTGTGGTTCTGCTGCTTGCTGAGGCAAAGCAGGATTATGTTGACCCTTTTGGCGCGGCGTTAGTGCTATCGTCCTTATCTGAATATCTTGGCATAAAGATAGATACTACTGAGCTTGTGAAAGAGGCAATGGTTATTGAATCAAAGCTAAGAGAATCGATTGAGGCAGCAAAGAAGGTTGAGCAGCAATACAAGGGAGCTTCTGATAGAATGTATGCATAATCTTGCAATCTTTTTAAATAATCCGTTGCTAATTTTTTCTCAAGCGCTCATCCTTCGGCAGGGGTGGCGGAGTCCGGTCAAACGCGCAGGACTTAAGAGCCGATTATGGCGCTTAAGTAATGACCTAAGAATGTTCTTAGGGATGATATAAGAAATCCTGTGGCTTAGCGCCTTCGTGAGTTCAAATCTCACCCCCTGCATAATATTTTTAAAGCACAGCGCATAATACTCATCAATGCCACAAACTTATACGCAAAAAGAAGAAGAGGAGGAAAAAGAGCGGCGGAAAAGAAGAGCGATTGAGAAGCAGTTTGAACGCGGCAAAGAGTTCGGTTCTGGCGAAGTCAAAATAACTGCTCCTAAGATTAAAACTGAGGAGTCCGGCGCGTTGCGGCAAAGTTATGAAGCGTCTTTAAAAACCACTGTTCAGGAGAAGGATATCGTAATAGATGAACAGGGAACGGTATCTAAAAAATATGAAGCGAAGCAAACTCTTGAGGTGAGCAGAGCAGAGCGTTATGCATCAGAGAAGCGCAGGGATGATGAGTGGAGGAGGAAGGACCGCGAACGCAAAAAAAGAGTGCGCATGAAAGTCACCAGCAGAGAATCTGCAGAGGCGCAGGAAAGGGTTGCTAGGAAGAAGCGCTTGCTCAAGGATAAAAAAATTGTAAAGGAGCGCATTAATAAGCAAAAGGTTGAGGGGCCTGCCCGCGCGAAGGAGGTTGCAAAACTTAGGAAAGCGCTTAATGAGAAACGCAATAATATTAATAAAGAGGTCGCGGTTCTTCAAAAAATTCTTCTGGGTCCGTTTAAATCCAAGTCTAATAAAGGAGGCAAGGTTAAGGAGTTGGTTAAATCTCTTGATATAATGATAAAAAGCCTGATGAGAAAGAAGCGCGCTTAATCACTTAATCAATTTTTATATATCTCCCCTTCTTTTTGTCATCCAGTATGCAAAATCCAATTCTCTCAAATTGCACAACTTCTTTTTCTTTGATTTTTTCAGATTCTTTTTCGCATGCAATCTCAACTTCCCTCAAACTAGCATCATTTGGCTTGCCATCTATGAATGGCCTATCTATAATCCACATTGCGCATTTTGCGTAATTATTCGCATCAACCCATTGAATCTTTTTCATATCTCTATTGATTGATTGGTCTTCAGCCACTTTTGCCATTCCATTATCAATTATTTCAATATTTTTCAAATCTTTCAATCGTATTATTGTTCTGGGTTTCAGTAGCAATAAGTCATTCTCATCTATGTATATGCTTTCGGAGAAAGTTACATTTCGCGAGCCGATATCTTTGTTTGGATGCAGGCTTATGCTCACGCTCCCTTTTCCCATTCCTTTCACAATTATTTTTTTTGGGTTTCTTACTGCAAAATATCTTTTTGCAATTGGGTCATAATGCTTCCGCGCCTCAGCAATAAGCTTTTTTAAATCTGTTTTGATCTCTTGTTTGCTTAATCCAAAGGATAGAGTGAATGTTTTTATTGCATCTCTTGGAATGCCTCTTCTCCTAAGCCCTGCAATTGTAACGAGGCGTGGGTCATCATATCCTGTAAAAAACCCATTATCTACGAGAGGGCGTATGAGCCTCTTGCTTACAGGATATCCATCCAAATCTAATCTTGCGTATTCGTAATAAGCAATCTCTTTCAGTTTAAGCGCTCTAAGTATGGCTTTGTGGAGTTCGGCTCGCAGTTCAAACTCCTTAGACCTCAGCACATGCGTTACGCCGCATTCTGAATCGCTTATTGGGTTCTCAAAATCATAAGTAGGCCAAACGCGATACTTGTCCCCCAACCTGTAATGTTCGGAATCAATTATTCTGTAAATTGCGGGATCGCGCATAACTGTATTATTGGATTGCATATCTCCTTTGAACCTCACGATTGCTTTTCCCTCTTCAAGATCTTCATTCATCTTTTGCCATATCTCAAGATTTTCATTTGCCGAACGGCTTCTGCATGCGCACTCAACTCCCTTTAAGCGATTTTTCTTTATCGAATCTGCATCACATGTGCATACATAGGCGCATTCTTCTTCAATGAGTTTTTTGCAGTACTTACGCATTTTATCAAGCATATCTGAAACATGCACGATTTTATCAAAACCTACTCCAAGCCATTCGCAATCTTTGATTATTGAATCAACAAACTCTTGCTTGCAGGTTTTTGGATTAGTGTCATCGAACTTAAGGATTTGTTTTCCTTCGTATTTTTTTGAGATCGCCTCATTTATGAACACAGTTTTTGCATGGCCTATGTGCATATATCCATTAGGTTCAGGCGAATATCTAGTAACAACTTTCCCTTTGATTATGCCTTCAACAAGCCATTCGCGCTCTTTTTCTGTTTTTGATGCAAATTCATACTTTGAAAGTTCGCTTTCAATATCTTCCCTGCTCATGTGATTAACTTCATCGCATATTTGTTTAGCTTTCTCAATAAATTCCTTCATATTTTCCTTAACTTCTGGATGCTCACCAACAATTTTTCCCACTACATTCTTGAAATTTGATTTTCCATAATCATGCGCATTTTTGATTGCATGTTTTCGAATCAACTTATCAATTTCCATAGTATCCTCTCAAATTTTTTATTTGGCTTCATCATGTATTTTACTCTTGCAATAGGCACTTTTATGGACAGTAATTTAGTTAAATCTGTTGGTGTTGCAAGCACGACCATGTCTGGATTTGCCCGAATGATTGTGCTCTTAAGATCTCGAATTTGTTTTTTTGTGTATCCAACCGCCGGAATGACTTTTTGAATGTGCTTGTAATCCTTATACAGCTTTTTATACGCGCCAACTGCATGCGCTCGCGCATCTATAATCCTGCAATTATGCGCCTTCGCGGCAATGTACCCTATTCCATATGGCATTCAGCCGTGTGTAATAGTAGGCCCATCTTCAACTACTATTACTTTTCCTTTTAGCTTTGCATCAACGCAAAATTCCATGCTTATCTTCATCACTTTTGCGCTGCGGTTCATTGTTTTTGCATTATTCATAATGCTTTTGGCATCTTTCTTCCTATTCTCCCATTTATTGATAAGTATGATATCTGCTGTTCTGAAATTAACTTCTCCAGGGTAATACTCAGTTTCGTCGCCCGCGCGCATAGCATCAGCAACAGTTATCATAACATCAGGTTCTATGAATGGATAATCATTGTTTCCCCCGTCCCATATGATTACATCGTTGCATTTCTCGGCTTCTTTCAGCACTTTTTTGTAGTCAATCCCTGCATACACTGCAAACCCATTCTTTAAGTGCCTTTCATAATCTTCTCTTTCTTCAATAGTGCAGTTATGCTTTTTAAGGTCCTGCAGCGTTTTAAACACCTGCACATTTTGTTTTGCAAGGTCTTTTTTGTATGGCATAGGATGCCTAATGATTCCAACTTTTAACCCTTTGCTTTTAAGGAATTTGCTTATGTGCTCTGTCACAGGGCTTTTGCCAGCTCCAGTCCTAACCGCGCATACAGCAACTACTTTCTTATTGCTTTTAATCATAGTTTCCTTTGGACCAAGCAGCATGAACGATGCGCCCTGCGCAACTGCTCTCGATGCAAGATGCATAACATGCTCATGGCTCAGGTCTGAATATGAGAAGCATACTAAATGAACATCTTTATCTCTTATAATTTGTTCCATCTGCGATTCATCATATATAGGAATATCCTTATTATACAGCTTTCCTGCAAGTTTTTTGGGAAAATATTTTGTTTGTATGGGAAGTTGCGCATGCGTAAATCCAACAACACTATAATGCGGGTTGTTTTTGAAAAACATGTTGAAATTGTGATAGTCCCTCCCAGCAGCGCCCAGTATAAGAGCATTGATTCTCCCTTTTTTTGATGTCATGTTTTTTAAATTTGCGGAAAACTTTATATCATGAATGATCTTTCGCGTGATGTTTTGGATAATTTTTATATGTCCTTTGGCATATCTAAGTATAACTTAGTGCAAGCTCAATACATACCTCCATTATCCCCTTCGCTTCATTACTCAAGCGCGTTGTTTGAAGGTATGAGCATACTTGGCGTGCCAGACGGACCGGATATACGGTTAGGGTTGTTTCATCCTAATTTGAACTTAGAGAGGATGAGGCATGGGATGAAGAGCTTGAAGATAGATTGGGAATTGTATAGCGATGAACAAATAATCGAGAGCATATTTACAATCTGCGCGCTTAATAAATGGAATAAGAGTATTACCATGGAAGACAGGAATGTGAAAATCTCTAATGAATTTGGAGAGTATTACCGCATTTATGTGCGTCCGTTGGTTTTTGCAAAGAATAATGCGATTGGGTTGGGAGCGCGTCTTGATTATGAGCTTATGCTTGGCTTGATGCCCATGGGCGAGTATATTGCGCCCCGAGACCCAGATGGCGCTTGCGTAATGCTGTTTCCGCGCCCGCGCGAGCTTGCATTTCCAACTGTGAAAGCATCGAGCAATTATCAGTTATCCATGCATGCGCGTTCAGCCCTAAAATCATACAATGCGAACAATGATATACAATGCGATGAGGCAATCTTCAACAATCCTAAAGGCAATATAACTGAGGGGACGGGCGAGAACATAGTTATGATAAAGGATAATGAGCTCATAACTCCTCCAGTAAGCGAAGGCGCTCTGCCAGGGATAACTTATAGGATTGCGTTCTTGATTGCTGAGGAATTAGGGCTAAAAACTAAGTTTGGAACATTCGCTTACAGTGATGTTGAATCAGCCGATGCATTATTCTTCACTGGCAACGCAGCGGGCTTGGTCCCAATAAAAAAAGTAGTTAGAGTTGACAGCAATTACTCAGTTGTTGATTACATGGAGACAAAGGAGGGCGGTAAAAACCACATATTTGCTAAACTTAAGCAGGAGTATGCTAAAATCAGCATGGGCGATGCATCATACGGAAGCTTCTTTACGTATCTCAGCGATTGGATTGATGAAAGCAGGCTTGATGAGTTGAATAGGTTGGGCGATGAGTTTAAACATTCGCTGAGCAAAGAGATGGAGCATTATGAGGGGACAAACACCAGCATAAGCTCTTACATGCATATATCTCCAAAGATAAGCGTTATCAGGAAATATTTTGATGACAAGAGATGGATTATAGAACGGCTTGGCATAAAACATTATCTTTGATTTGCAAGGCTGGCGCAGAAACATAATGAATGCGGCAGCCGGGATCGAGGTTTGCGAAGCAAAGCGAGAGTGGCAAATCTTTGATTTGCAAGGCTGGCGCAGAAACATAATGAATGCGGCAGCCGGGATCGAGGTTTGCGAAGCAAAGCGAGAGTGGCAAATCTTTGATTTGCAAGGCTGGCGCAGAAACATAATGAATGCGGCAGC
>JAJSAH010000011.1 GCA_024274875.1 archaeon | reverse complement strand
CTGTTGATGTCTTTCGCATTCTTTTGGAATGCTCAATCCACCCTTTCTTTTACACTCGCGTGGTTTGGAAAAAGCCTATGACCCGGGTTCGAATCCCGGCAGCCGCATTCATTATGTTTCTGCGTCTGCCTTGCAAACATTACAGAAAGGTTAAAACACTGATTTAATAAACTCTAAATCACTGCGCGCAATCTCTCTATTCTGCTTATCCAATGCTTTTACTATTCGCGCAGCATCAGAACTTGTCAATATTTGTTTTCCTCCTGCAAGCTCAATAACCCTCAACCAAGGAGTTCTGGACATAACTCGATCCAACACTTCAACATACCTATCATCCAGCGCAAGTTTTAATGATTCTGCACTCTTTTTTATGTATTCATCAAGCGCTCGCGAGTTTCTCTTAGCGATCGCTTTCTTGATCTTTCGCATCACAACCTCTTTTTGCGGCAGTACAATTGCATTTGTTTCTCTATCGTATTGAATATGGTTTCCACTGCCTATCTTAATATTTGATCTCAATGCCAGGTCAAATACTGCGGAAAGCAGAACCGAGCTTAATATTCCTTCCACACTGCCGCCCATAAGCTTGTATTCAAGCGCAGGCCGTGCACCATCGCCGTTTCCCATGCTTTTTGGATATGCGTAAGGGTGAGATATGGGAAGCCAATGCATAGCAATCTCAGGGTTTTGGTTGTTTCGCTCAGGCAAACCTACAAGCCCAAACCTGTCAAGCAAATATCTGCTCAATCCAATTATTGAACCGTATGTATGAAACGGCAGTTTGCAGTCGCTCAAACTAAGCGTGAGCATAGATTTGCTGAATGAATTCAATCTCATAAGGTTCCAGTATTTAAGGTATGCTGCGTGCCCGTAAACCTCTATTCTGCCTTCTAATTCTATTGGAGGATTGAGACTGTACATCAACATAATTCGCGAAGATGTGCCTCCTGAATCAACTGCTATAACATCGTTTCCGCATGCATTCATGATTTGATTTTGTTTTTTTTGCGATAATGCAGCAACTGGCATGTAAGGCGATATTGCAGTATGCCTTATTATTAATGGAGTTATTGCAATCAGCACTTTTTCAAGCGTCTTAATATATTCAAAATTTGTTGATACATACCTGTATGAACTGTTCTTTCCATTCACGCGTTCAAGAAGCGTATTTCCATCCACTTTCAATTTTGATATATCTAAGTTTACATGTATGCCTGAATTGAGCGTGGTCGATGTTTTAACGCATTCTAAATGTTCGATGTCAGTTTTTGCATATATCCCAAATTCCTGTTTCGCGCAGTCATCCATTCTTTCAAAGAATCTTATTAAAAAAGGTATGAGCATTTTTGCACGTTTTGATCCCATCATGCTTGCATCAATTATATGGGCGGCGGTAAGTTTTGCATGCTGATCATACTTTGCAAGCAATGTCTCATTTACCGGCATTATATATCCTTCTTTTCCTAATTGTTCTAACAATAAAATCATGCCGCTCAGCATTTGCATTGCTGCGATGTGCGCCTCGCTTTTTGCACAGCTTTTCACTTCAACCTGCCTATACCCTGCCTCAATATCATGCTTTATGCAGTATGTGCCAAAACGCTTTTTTATGCTATTCTCTAAGTTCATGAACATATTTATTAATCTTTTATTGTGCTTTTTAGAATTAAGCGTAATTTTTCCATTCTTGCCATGCATATTGCTCTCTAGCTCCAACCCTACTTCCACCATAATATCATTTCTGGAATTTCTTATATAAAAATATTTTGAAAAAATTAGACAAGATTTATTTCGATATGCACGGTATCTGGCACCCTCACTCTCATTATCTGTTTAAGGACTCTCTCATCTCCTTCCACGAAAATCATCCGCTTATGTATTCTCATCTCCCATTTTTCATATGTATCCGAGCCGTCCCCGCATGGAGTTCTCCTAGTGGGAATGAGAAGCCTCTTCCTTGGAAGAGGTATTGGGCCTTTGATGGGGATCCCGCTCATCTTTGCAATATCTGCTATCTGCTTCGCAACACCGTTCACTTCCTCATGGGATTTCCCAACCAATTTAATGCGTGCCGATACCATTCATATCACTTTACTGCTTCTCTTTCACATCTAAGACAATGCCTGCTGCAACGGTCTGTCCCATATCCCTAATTGCGAACCTTCCCAATGCAGGATAGTCCTGGTATTTCTCCACAACAACCGGCTTAAGCGGCTTAATCTTAACCACAGCAACATCGCCAGTTTTTAAGAAGTCAGGTTTTCCCACAGGTTGTCCGCTCTTAGGATCCTTTTTCTCGACGAGTTCAATAAACTGCCCTGCAAACTGCGCCGTGTGCAAGTGGAACACAGGCGTGTATCCATTTGATATTGCTGTTGGATGCTGCAACACAACCACTTGCGCGGTGAACTCTTCAGCAACCTTCGGAGGATTGTTTGGGTCTCCGATAACATCTCCTCTCTTAAGATCCTTTTTGTCAATGCCTTTAATGTTAAATCCGATGTTGTCCCCGGGCTGCGCCTGGTTAAGCTCCTGGTGATGCATTTCAATTTTCTTTACTTCGCCTTTTGCACCAGAAGGCATTATAACTACTGTCTGCCCTGGCTTGAGCGTGCCTGCCTCAACCCTGCCAACTGGAACTGTGCCGTGCCCCGTAATAGTGAACACATCCTGTATAGGAATCCTCAACGGCTTGTCAACGGGTTTTGGAGGCACCTTAAATTCATCAAGCACCTGAACGATTGTAGGACCGTTGTACCAATCCATTTTATCAGATTTCTTAACGATGTTGTCTCCGTTATATGCAGAGATTGGGATAACCTTAATCTCCTCGGTTTTATAACCGATGCCCTTCAACAAGTTGGTGATCTGAGTTTTAACCTCATCAAATTTAATCCTGTCATAATTCACTGCATCCATCTTGTTAACTCCAACAACCAACTGGCTTATTCCGAGCACTTTCGCAAGGAATGCATGCTCTTTAGTATGTGGTTGCACGCCATCCTTTGCAGACACGACTAGTATTGCCGCATCGGCCTGCGATGCGCCTGTAATCATATTCTTAACAAAGTCCCTGTGCCCAGGCGCATCGATAATAGTGAAATGATACTTTTGCGTTTTAAACTCCTTGTGCGAGATATCGATGGTTACGCCTCTTTCCCTTTCCTCTTTTTGCGTGTCCATCACGAACGCAAACTCAAAGGTGGGCTTGCCAACCTTCTCAGCTTCCTCTCTGAGCTTTCTCAGCTCCTGCTCAGGCAATGCCCCCGTATCAAACAAGAGCCTGCCTACCGTAGTGGATTTACCTGCATCCACATGGCCGATAAACACTATATTCATATGTTGCAATTCTGCCATCTATATTCACCTCTAAATACGAATGCTATATTTAACGGCATTAATTTTAAAACTCTTTTGATATGTCTATCCAAGGAGCCCTAAACTTATCGCCATCATTATTTAAAATTTGCTTAATCTCCTGCATATTTTTATCTATATTGTTTGCCGTGTTAATCTCATAAACAACAGTTTCTTTTTCTTTATATCTTCTGAGCGCCCGTTCAGTGCAGTAATCAAGCAGTTCTGAGTATATGTTTGAGCGTATCTTTGCGCTGTCATACTTTCTTTTGCTTAATCTGTACTCAAGCATCTTCAACGGAGTCCTCAATACAATCACTACATCGAGCGGAAGTTCCATCTCGCACACAAGATGGCTCTCAACAATGCTGTTATCTGGCATGTTCTGCAACTCTCTTTTGAGCGCTGCGAGGTTCACAATCTTAGCATTATCAACTGGATCAATGTAACTCCACAACTGTTTTTCCTCGATAAGTTTGTTAATGTCTATGTAATTAAGATTATGCAATTTTGCGATTTCTTTTGCGAGAGTGGTTTTTCCCGTGCCTGGAACTCCAGTAATGCCTATTCTCATACGTATTGTTAAGGTTGTTTATGTTATAAAGTTTTTGATAATTTTGCTATAATTTTATATCCAACATCAAATGCAATTATGTATAGTGCATATGAGTAAATATGCAGCACTGCATATAACAGCGCAACAATTGGGGTTATCAACCGTAATTTAACTGCCTTATGTTTTATGAAGAACGGAAGCGTTTCATCGGCGAATGCGCTTACGCTGAACACAGCAAGCGCTGTAAATTCAACGCTGATGCCGGATTGAATCTGCATTGCAATTATTCCCAATATAATGGATACTGCAATTATGTGCTCAAGCGCATCCACTTTTCCTGCGAATGCATTTCCAACAACTATCCCTGCGATTAGCGGCATTAATTCTTGGTTTAGGAACACAGCAGACACGATTGCGCTTCCGTACAGCAATCCTATTAATGCTGAGTTGACCCAAAACTTCTTGCCTCTCTCCAACTCAGAGTAATTATCAGCAATCTTCGTCATCATTCCAGATATGAATGCAATTGCAATGTATATCATGCGCATCCTCTTCATAATTTCATTATCCTTGCATAGAGTATGCCATGCATCTCGCAATCATTTTTGCGACTGTGCTGTCGCAGAAGTGCATGCCAGATTGCGGCGATAACTCAACAAAATCTGCACCCACAACATTCTTTTTTCTGCATACAGTTTCCATCAGATAGTTTGCTTCATCCCAGGTTATGCCGCCAGGTTCCGGAGTTCCTGTTGCTGGCATTATTGATGGGTCGAATGCATCAACATCGAATGTTATATACACATCTTCACCAAGATTTTCAATAATGTTTTTCAACTCGCGCACCTTGAATATCTTATTTCCAAACTTCTTTGCATTGCTTATGTCTTCTTCGCACCCGCTTCTCACTCCAACATGCACAACATTATGATTTTTGCTCGCTTCGTACATTGCGCACGCGTGGCTGGAAGCATTGCCTAAATAACTGCTTCGCATATCAAGATGCGCATCAACATGCAGTATAGATACATCTTCTGGGAGATTTTGCAGTATCGGTATGGATATGCTATGGTCACCTCCTATGCACACCGGAAATTTTGAACTGTCAAAAATGCGCTTAACAGTGCGTTTAATCTCATCATACTTTATACTTTTGAGCGTATAACGCTTAATCCTGTTTAAATCAAACATTATTTCGTAATCGTAGTATTCAAGTTCATATGATGCCCTTATTATTGCTGCAGGCCCTTTTGATGCGCCTCCTTTCCAACTCACATTTCCTTCAAATGGGATTGGCACGATTACGAACTCAGCACCATCATATCCGCAGTTGTTAGGACCCATAAACTCTTCATACTTTTCCATTATTAGCTTTTACGCTCAAATTAATTTATATGAGTTATGGTTCATGCGATGCAAAACTGAGAAGAGAGCTGGTCAATTATCAAAAGAAGCTTGCTGGCAAAGTGATTTTGAAAGATATGTTCAAAAAGTTAGAGTATGTAGGAGGCGTTGATCAAGCGTACAACAGCGATGAAGTTGTATCTGTAATCTGCATATATAAGTTCCCTGAGCTTGAACAGGTAGAAGTTGAGCATCTGTTTGATAAAGTTGATTTCAAATATATGCCAGGTTTGTTAAGTTTTAGAGAGGGTCCTCCAATTTTAAAAGCTTACAAAAAACTCAAAACCAAGCCGGATGTACTGTTCGTGAATGGGAATGGCATAATGCATTTTAGGTTTATTGGCTTAGCATCTCATATAGGCGTTGAGCTGGACATCCCTACGATAGGAGTTACGCAGAATTTATTATGCGGAAAAGTAATCGATGGGAAGGTAGTTTATAAGGGCAAACATGTTGGGTATGAGTATCATAGCAAAGCTGGATGCAGACCTATCTATGTATCGCCAGGCCATAAAGTATCTCTTAGCAGTTCTCTAAGAATAACAAAATCTTGCATAACCAAGTACAAACTGCCTTTGCCTTTGCATGACGCAGATAGATTATCTAAGAGATTTATTAAAGTAGAGAGTAATGTTTGCAAGTCCTAACAGCACAAGCAGCGTGATGCATACGCTCTCTTCTTTGTTTTTGTTGTCCTCAGCAGTTTCCTTTTGCATCACATTTTCGACCTGCACTTCACTCTCATTTTCCTTGATTGAAGCATTTGCCTCATCTATTGCGTTCTTTCTGTAAACCTCCACGGAAACATTTAACTCTCCAATATTATTCTCATACTGCGTTTCATCATGCATTCCCATAAGCAGAATTCCTCTGCTATGTGAATATCCTTCCCAATATTTTCCTATAAAGAATGGGCTGCTATTGCCTATCCTTGCGATAAGCGCGCCTTGCTTGAATCCTGGATAACCTTCATCTGTTGCTAGTCCGTTCGGCCCCACCTCAAACTGCGGTCTTGGGTCATATCTCCATCTGCCTGAAGCGCGCATAATCACATAATCTTCCTCTCTTAAAATAATCCCTGTGTCATACCATTCAACATTTGCAGGGACGCTG
The DNA here is from genome assembly GCA_024274875.1 of archaeon. GTDB lineage: Archaea > Micrarchaeota > Micrarchaeia > CAILAH01 > CAILAH01 > JAJSAH01. The sequence continues at coordinate 3,424 of JAJSAH010000011.1, read as the reverse complement.
ATGGATATGTTATCTTTTAGAATATACTCTTTTGGAACATCTGAGTGTAACAAAGGTGCCATTAAGAGCACAAACATTAATCCTATAATTATTCGGTATTCCATGCAAATATGTTTGCAAAAAATTATATTAACCTAAAATATATGCGCTTATTGTTTTTTCCTTTATTATCAAGTTTGACCACTTCTATTTTACCTATCTCTTTCGTATTCTTAACGTGCGTGCCTGCATCGGCTTGTATATCAACACCAGGAATTTCAACAATCCTCAATTTTTTTATAGCTGGAGGGAACGCACTTGCCAGTTTAACTATTTCATTTATTTTCATAGCATCTTCGTAAGTAAGCGAATATATTTTTACTTCAATTTCCTGCTCAATGATATCATTTGCCTTGTTCACATAATCCTGCATTTTATCCCTGTCAAACCCTTCCATACTGAAATCAAACCTACTTTTATCTTCCCCCAATTGGTTTCCAGTTATTTTTGCATTGCCATATTTATAGAATATGCTCGCAAGTATGTGTGCAGCTGTATGCATTTTCATTATTTTATATCGTCGATTCCAGTTCAGTTTACAGATCACTTCTGCTCCTTCATCAAGCCCTTCTTTATCAACTTCTTGGCTTACAATCCCGTTAAATTGGCCTGAATATACCACATTATATATTTCACCTTCTTTCTCTATAATCCCTGTGTCATGCGGTTGCCCTCCGCCTTTAGGATAGAATAATACATTATCCAATATTGCATATCTGCCTTCCTTAACGCCAAGCACTTTTGATCTGCATTCTTTTATGTATGAATCTTCTAAATACATGAGGTTTTGCTTCATACATGCACACCGTCATCTAATTTTTAATGTTTTTATACCGAACCACCATGAATTCGGATCCATTTTCTGTAATGCATTAGCCCATTTCTTTGCAGTTTTTGTTCTAAGATTTGGCGTAATCCTGTTTATCCATTCTCTCGCATGCACATGCCCGTTGAACTCATACTCCCGCGCAGTTATTAGGTTCTCAAGCATATCTGCGTCCTTTACAATATCAGCGATTTTTTTGCTATTATAGTTTTTGTATGCCTCTGCAAACTTTTGCTTTGCCCCATTGCTCAATCTCGCAATAATTTCATTGAAAGCTTTCTTCTCACCATCATTTTTGCTCGGCAGGTATTTTGCAGTTATTTTGTTTATATCAGTGATCCTGCTTTCTGCGACGTCATGCATCAAGGATGCTGCCATGCATTTGTCAGCATCTGCATTTTCTTCCAGTGCGAGCATGTATGCAATGATAGATGAACGAAATATGTGGTCTGAGACATGCTCAGGGCTGCTCACATTAATGTGATACCATCCGCTGCGCGGGAGATGTTTTAACTGTCCAAGCTCATACAGCACTTTCATTTGTTCGAATATGCTTTTCGATCCGCTTGCTTCTGCATCATCAACCACATCAAGAATGTTGGAATATTCTGCTATCCAAAATCCATTCTGCTTTGCATACTCAACAAGCTTGCCTTTTGGGTTGATTGCAATTGGATAAGCAACGTTTTCAAGCAATGGCAGATCATGTACTGTATCACCAAGCGCAAACGATTCAGATGTATCTATTCCATATTTCATTATAATATCTTTTACTATTTTCTCTTTCCCGTTTTCACTCAAATGCATTTCGCTTGCAATCTCTCCATTGAATCTTCCATTTTTTATTTCGGGCTCGGTAGCATAGTATGTATCGATTCCCAAAAATTTTATGATATTTTGAACAGGTATGCTTGGAGAAGCAGTAATTGCGATTATTTTATACTTCTTTTTTTTGAAATGTCTTATCAGCATTCTTGAATGTATAGGTATGCTCTTGTTAAATGCTTGGCAGAACTTCTTAGCCATCTTTTGAAGGCTTGCAACACTCTTTCCCTTAATCATGTTTCCGTAAAGCTTTACCCATTCCTTAGTAAACTCCACATGGCTGATCATGCCGGAATGGTATGCATCAACAAGAGATTCATGCTCATCAAAAAATTCTTTCTTCACCAATTTGTTCGCTCCAAGAAACCTAACCCATGAGATCCCTATGCAATCGCATAATGTGCCATCTATATCTGTAATTACGGCCTTAACCATCTAAATACACCTAAAGATCAGCTACTGATCTATAGCAATTATGCCATATTTTTTATAAGGCTTATCTGTTGGGGTTTCCAATCTCTCGAAATAAACCTGTGAAATTCTTTCTTTTGCATGCAATCTTAAAGTGAATGGTGATAAATTCACAATTTCAAGTATTTGGTGGTTGTCCGAACCCGGCTGTATCACAGCGCTTGTCACATGTATAGTCATACCGAGTCTTGCAAACCTGCTCCTCCCCCCTAAAATACCTATTATCGCATTAGACAGCGTGATTTTTTCAAGCGTTTTCGCAAGACAAAAATCGCCAGGTTTGAGTGTAATGCGGCTTGCGATAACTTCTTTCATGTAATCCTTTGGGTCGATATTCTTTAGCACATCGACTTCTCCCCTAATTCTTTTAGGTATGTAAAATTTGTTGGATAGCGCGAGATCATATGATGCTGAGCCTAAGTATTTCTCACTGAACGGCGATATCTTGATACCGCCCTTCTTGATCTCGCGCAATATATCCTTGTTGGAGAGGTACATGTTAGCAACCGCCCAACTCAAATTTTCTCAATTTTTCCCTGCCTTCCTGCTGATAACTGCTTTGTGCCCTTAAATTCAGAAACCCAACCGTTGCTCACCTTAACTTTGTCTCCAACTTTGTATTTTCCTGCATCTTCATTCCACAAAGTAAGCTTTATTTCCCCGCTGTCATCTTTAAGCGTTGCAGATGCAACTTTCATTTTCATCCCATACTTGTTCATTACATCGCGCGGGTCCTCAACATCAATAATCTCTCCCTCTACCTCGCCGTTCACGGCTCCAACTTTCAACTCAGATATTTTCATATTAAAACACCTTTTTTGTTCTTTGAAAAGAAAGATTAAAAAGCGTTTGCCAAAATAATTTCCAAAATAAAAAAGAGTTAATTATTTTTGGCTTACTTTTGCAACAAATGTTCCTTTCACATACTTATCAGAAGTGCCATCGTTGTATTTGAAGAACAACTCTCCTGATGCGCTGTCTCCTATGCCCTTCCCTTTGAATGCGTCTCCTTGTATTTTATTAAGGTTGCATGCAAATACATGCGATTCTCCAGGAGATAGTGATGCAGAGCTTCCAGATAGTGCATTATCTATTTTATTATCGGGCGTATCAGTTCCAACCGCGCAACCTCGGTCAGCAGTTATTGGTATTGCTTGCTGATTAGTTATCTTTATGTTGAGTTCTCCATCTCCGTTCAACCCAGCGACTTCACACTTAAACCCAATAGGTAGGTTGCATGAATCCTGCATGCGCGCTTGTGGG
>JAJSAH010000010.1 GCA_024274875.1 archaeon | reverse complement strand
GCACTTGCATTGTCTGTATTTATATTAGTATTAGTTGCCATAGGCGCTGAGCTGTATTACAGAAATTTTGAGTATGTGTTCTCAGATGATGCATTCATTGTTCGCAAGGGCATTCTGAAGCGGAGCGAGCGCATAATTCCATACAAGCAGATTACTTCCGCGAAAGTTTTGCGCACCGGCGTGCACGCTCTCGATCAAGTATTTGGGCTCACATGCATTAAGATAATATGGAGAGGAGGTTTTGCTATAATTCCAGGCATCTCTGAACCTGAGTTGTTCCTAAGGAGGTTGATGGCGAATGTTGAAGGGAATGATTATATTAAGAACAGCGCAGTGTATCTTTCTGAGAGGGAGATTCTTATCAAACTCTCTTCATCCATCCGCAACATTCAGGCAAAGCTTGATGAGCACATGACCGAACATAAGAAATCATCCTCCCAAAAATGGGGAAGGGTGGAGCATCCAGCAGAGTTTTTGAGAAGCGCAAAAAAAGAGCCTGAACCATCAATTGTTAATATAAAAAGCTTTGTTGACTTAAAAAAGAAGAAGAAATCCCGCAGAGGGAAGAAGAAGGATGATAAGAATGAGTGAAGATGCTCTTGACAGGTTTGAGGTTGCGCGCATCATAGGCGCTCGCGCTTTGCAGCTTTCGTTTGGCGCGCCGCCTCTTATTGAGGTTGGCAATGACATAGTTAATCCTATAATGCTCGCGCGCATGGAATTTGAGAAGGAAGTTATACCTCTAAAAGTGGTGCGGGAATAGAAAATTATATATATTAGTTTCTTTTTTAACATATGCATGGGCAAGGCGGTGCGTTCGGATTCAAAAGATGCGTTTGAATTTAGAAGGCGGTTGAAGAAAGAGAGCTCTGAATTTCTCAGAATGATTCATCACAGCAGAAGATTTAAAGGCGATGATAAAAGGATAGGGAGCGAGTTGGAACTCATCCTTATAGATAAGAATACGCTGCGGGTTAAGTGCATTTCCCCTGAAATTGTTAAGAGGTCCGAGTTGGCAGGGTTTGGGAAAGGTGTTGGGCCTGAGCTTGCAACATTCAACATAGAACTTAACTCTCCCACTGTTCCAGCGGATAACGGAACAGACATATTAACCAAACTGCGCGATGCGATAGCAACTCAGGTTAATGTTCTCTCCGGAATAATGAACAGCATAGATGGCGATGCAGTTCCTGTTATGCATGGCATATGGCCTATGATTAGAAGGTCAGACATCTCTAGGAAATCTATGTATCCAAATCCAAGATACTCATTGCTTGCGGACATATGCGAAAAATCGCGCGGTCCTGCATCACTGCATACTGATGAAGGCGAAGGCCTTAAAATAAACAATCTCCAATTTATGCATGAAGGCATGAACACAAGTTTTCAACTTCATTACAGCACATCTCTTAATGAGGTTACTAAATTATTCAATGCCGCAATGCTTGCAACTCCTGCGGTTATTGCAGTTTCAGCAAACAGCCCATTCATATTCAATTCATATGTTAATGATGAATCAAGGATATTGCTGTTGGAGAAGTCGGTAGATTTTAGGTCTGAGATTCAAAAAGAATTCAGGCTTAAGAGAGCGCGCTTTCCAATATCTTTTTTGGATCATTCCGATGAGTGGTTTTTATCTTCTCTCATGGAGGAGGTAGTCCTTCCTGTTATAGATGTGGATCCAAAGATGTATCTCAGGCCAAAGGATTTAGAACTTACGAATAGGTTGCCATCATTTTCTCACCTGTTTTTGCATCTTAGCACTGTGTGGCATTGGATACGGCTGAAAGTGTATCCTTGCGAAGATGACATGTTTTCTGTTGGAATAGAGATACGGCCGCTTCCGGCAGGACCTACTATAACTGATATGGTTGCGAATGCTGCTTTGTATTACGGGCTTATTAGATATTTTGTTGATAATGATTTCATTAGCCGCATTAAATCCAAGAACTATGAAGAGGAAAGCAGCATTTGCATTCAGTTGTATGATAATTTTTATGATGTTGCTAAGCATAGCATAAGGCATCCTGTCCTGTGGTTGTTCGATGATGAGGTTAAATTTGTTCCAATACAATATGTTGCGGATCAAATCGCAGCTTATTCAAAAGAAGGGTTAAAAACGCTTGGTGTGCCTGACAATGTGGCTGATAAATACATAAGTATTATATTAAGGAGGATTGAGTTAGGCCATAGCCCCGCATCTTTGCAGAATGCATTGCTTGCAAAGCAGATAAGCGCAGGTGTTGATAGGAAGAAAGCAATAGAGAATCTCTGCAGAATGTATCTTGAATTATCCCAGTCGGATGTTCCTTTTGTTGAAAATGCAAAACTCTAATTATAGAAAAGTATATAAACCCGTTCATGCACAAATGTAATGCATGGTAGCAATTACTAAATATTTGTCAGTGTTTGCCATTATGTTGAGTTTGATGATGGCAACTGGATTGCAAGTGTTTCCAACGGTGACTGTTAGCACCGATGCGGTGGTTGCCTCAGATAGCTCTAATGATGGCAGTGGTGCAGTAGATGTTGCTCCAGGCGTGAATGATTTGACTATTCCTTCGCGCGAAGTGGAGAGCAACGATGGCGATGGCTCTGTGCAGGTAGCTCCTGGCACGACCGAGTTTGAGCAACCGTTGTATGAGGTCGATAGTGGTTCAGAGGATGACGTGGGAAGTGATTTTGAGCGTTATGATTCTGCGGATGTTGTTGATTACGATGCTGATGTTCATTCTTTTGAAAAAAGGCCTCCTGAGTTGTGCTATTACATAGGTATTACTCCCGAGGAATCTTATGTGTTCCCTGGAGGCAAGGTTGTGCTTGAATCCACTTTAACCAGTGTAAGTTGGAGCGCAAGCGAAGGCACGATTGTTGAGCTTTCTCCAGGAAAAGCTGAATATACTGCGCCAACAGATCTTGGAGGCAGCAGCGCATTGCAAGTTGTGATCACTGCTTCGAGCGGAGAGTGCGCAGGGTCAGCAGTTGTTAATGTTGAAGCAGGCGATGTTTCGGGAGTGCGCATAAACGCACCCTCTGAGTTGAACCTTGATGAATCATCTGATATTAAAATAAAGGTTGTTGATGAGTATGGCAATCCAATCTCAGGTAAAGAGGTTGCTGTATCCTTGAGCGTTCCTAATGGTGTTCCTGAATCAAGCCTCAAGTTTGGAAATGATGAGGGTCTCATAGTGAATGCTGTGACAGATGATTCAGGCGTTGTTGAAGGTGTGTTTAATGCTGGCTCTGTAGAGGAGTCGTGCTTAATCACCGCAGTATCAGATGGAGTAATGGCTCGCGCAAAAGTTAGTATCATTAACAAAACTGGCGCAGATAGCGGTGATAATGGTGCGGGTTCAGATTCTAACTCTAATGCAGGCTCAAGTTCGAGTTCAGGCAGCGGTTCATCAGGCAGGCGTTCAAGCGGTTCTATAACTGTTGTTGCGGTCCACCGCAACTCTCAGAATGAGACTGAAGAGCAGGAGAGTGAAGAGCCTGAAATCCCAATAGAATCTAATGCAGAGCCCTCAAAGCTTAAGGTGAAATACACAAGCAAGGTTTATGTTGGCGGCGCAGTAAGTTTGCAGTTGGAGGATTTAGATGGCAACCCAATCTCTGGAAGGAAGATTATTGTGACTGATCCTTTGGGAAAAGAGATTGTGCTGATTACGAACAATGCTGGAACTGCGAAGATGTTTGCGATGAAAGAGGGAAAGTATGCATTTGTAGTAGATGGGACTAACGATGTGCTGTCATTCATTGCTATTCAGAAGCCTATCAATAGCGAAGGCGATGAGGAAGAGCAATCTTTTGATATAGTTGGTGCGTTGGTGGGTGACAACCCTGAAGCGCTATCAGTGGTTGCAGTGCTCGTGGTGCTTTTAATACTAATAGTGGGCGTAGGCGTTTATTTCCTTACGCAAGAGGATGGTGAATAAGCATGAAAATGAGTAAAAAATATGTTTGCGGCGGCAAGCCAAAACAGAGCAAAGCAAACAAGTTCAAGAATATGTTGCTTATTGCTTCTTCGGCGGCCGCATTGGCTTCTGCTGTGCCTGGATGCACAGGGTATACTGATGTTGGCAAAGGCAAGGATGTTGGCTCGGATAGTGAATCTAAGGATAAGCAGAAATGCGAGTTTGGTTCATATGCTGTGCTTAGCATAGATGGGGAGAAGAATAAAGTAATGTTCGGCGATTCAGTTGAGATAAATGGAAAGCAATATGAATTAGTTAAGATTGGGAACGGAATACTGCTCCAAGCCGATAACCCCGGTGATTCTGTGTTTTTTGCGGGCGATTCTGTAGAGGTTAATGGAGTCCAAGTGTTGTTGCTTGGAGAGGGCACCACAGAGATTAATTCTGCGGCAGTGCAGGTTGAGTATTACAGCGGTTCAGCATCGCAGCAAACAGAAGTGATCGGCAAAGGAAGTTCTTTGAGAATGGATGTTGATGATAAGCATTACATAATTGTAAGCGTTAATGATGTGGTCAGGACAAGCAAGGTTGAGTATGCGCTGTTGTCAGCAGATGTTTATGTTGAATCGAAAAATGAAAGCGGGAAGTTTATTGTTGTAAAAAGCGAAGAGATTGAAGCTGTTGTTGACAACACATCTGTATTGGTAGTTGATGAAGCGACCAGTTTAAAAGTTGGGATTGATTTGTTGGGCACTGGAAGTTCTTATGCAAAAGCAGTGTTGAACATAAATGGCAGCGACACAGTGCTTGGTTCAGGAGATATCTATGGAGATAATGATCTTGGAGTTTCAGTGAAGGTATTGTCAGTATTGCGCGCAGACGGAATGGAGTATGCAAAAATTTCATTGACAGCAAACGGCATCGCTACTGAGCAGACAATCGCTTCCGGCCAGGTAATAAGGATGGATGTTGGAGAAGGCAGAATGTTCAGATTGGAGTTATCTGGCACTGAATCAACCTGCGAATAATTTTTATTTTTATTTCCCTTTGCTTTATAAGTTTATTTTGAGTAATTTTTTCATGGAAGTTAAGCTGTTCAACAGGCCAGTATCCCTTGTGACTGTTTTTGGCGAGAAGGTTAGGGTTACTCCAGGGGTGCTTGCGCATTTTTCATCCTCGCTATACAAAAATGATGTTAATGTTTATGCGGTTTCAACAGGAGAGGATTCGATTACATTCATAGTAGATTATGTTGATGAGGAGAAATCGTTTGCGATAATGAAAGATGTGATTAAGAACGGTCCGACCGCGTTCAATGAGTTGGTTCTTAGGAGCAACAAGAGCTTGATAAACATAAATGCAAGCGAATTTACTGATGAGCCAGGCGTTGCAGCAGCGGCCATAAAAGGCCTGGCTGATGAGAAGCTCAACATAATCGAGATGTTTTCGAGCTACGGCAATATCACGCTCATACTCGAGCCTGAAACTAGGATGCGCGCGTATGAGCTAATCGTATCTTCTTTGCAGGAGTTCGAAAAGGATAAAATGAGATGATTTTAAGGGATGTAGGGGGAGATGAATATAACGCTGTCCCCTCTTAACAGCATAGTTCCGAGTTTCCTTTTTACTTCTCCATTTTCCAGCTGTTCGGTATTCTCAAGCACCAGGTTCATATGCACATCATATGCAACCATTCTTCCTCTCAACTCTATCCCGCCTTTAATTTTTATGATCACATCCTTGTTCAGCGACCCGTTCAACACATCAAAAGGCCTCTTTGCTTCCATAGTTAAACACCTTATACAAATTTCAAACGCAAAAGCTTAAAAAATAAAAAATGAAAAAATTCTCCCAGAGAGATTAAAAATCGTTTCTCCTTATCTTCTTTTCTTCTTCTTAGCTGAAGACTTCTTCTTCGTCACAGTTTTTTTCTTCACAGTTTTCTTCTTCGTTGTCTTTTTCTTCACAGTCTTCTTCTTAGTTTTCTTCTTTTTTGAAGAAGCCTTCTTCTTTTTTGCTGCCATGCAATCATATCTGCAATTAAATATAAAAATGTTTATTCGCTTTTTGCTTCAGTGCGCATAATTTGTTTTTTGTAATGATAAAGAGTTCTCAAAGGAATTTTTTTCTTTTCAGAAATTTTTTTCAAACTTTCTTTCCCTTTAAGGATTTTTTTCATATAATTCACGTCGTAACTTTTTTTTCTTCCGCGCGATGTTTTTGCTATAACAATTTTGATGCCTACTTTTTTTGCAGCATCAATTAATTTTTTTGGCAGTTGCTTAATGATTGCATTGCTTACAATGATTTTTTTCACATTGGTGTTTTGTATCAGCAAATACATAATTCTATAACTTATTTTTCGCTTTATGCTGAATGCTTCCCCATCCTTGTTATCTAAAATTGTTTTAATCGCATTTTCATTGTTTCCCTTGATTTCAATTTCATTGTTCTTTAATATGCTCAAGGAACAAATCCCCCCTCCCTTTTCCAGATAGGAATGCTTCAACAACTTTATACTCTCCGGCTATTTCAGAAAAATCTGTGTTGAATAGCCCCTTCAGTTTTTGCTTTCCGTAGTAGTATGCGAACAGCGCAAGCCCAATTTTCCTTCCACTGAACCCAATGCTTTCATCAATTCTATACTTATCCTCAACCATCCTCTGCAAGTTTTGCAGGCCTCTGCTTTCAGCTTTTTCAAGTATAGGTTTAATCAATGAAACATCATCGTCAAAAGAGAATATTCCGAGCGATTTTCTCATATTTTTTGTGGTTAGCGTAATTAACTTGACAAAATCCAGAACTATTTTTGTGTACGATTTTTTTACGCTGCTCCAATATCTCTTATTTGCCATCGCATTTACTTTCATCGCAAGCTCATCATTTAGGAACATTTTTCCATCTTTATAATATGCCATTCCATTTCTCACGAGGTCATCCACCATCTCTTCGCATATTTCATCTCCAATCAAATCAACCCTCACGGGCTCGCAGATTTTATGCTTGCGCAGCACTTCCAGGTATTTTTCAACATCTTCATCATCACTTTCCAGTTTGAACTTCTCACCGAGCATCACGCTTGATGCATACGCGCACGCCAGAACTTTTCTGTAATTAACTGATGTTAGCAAGCTTTTATGCTTCTTTATTATTATGGTTTTCACCACCTCAACATTTCTGCCGTAGAGGTTTGATAGGTAGTCATCAAGATTGTTCACTCCATACAACTGCAATCTCTCATACTTTATCCCTTGCTCGCTTGGCACCGCAACATCAACTGAAATTCCTATTTGCTTTACATCTCCGCTCAACAGATCGTATATTTCAAAATATACATGCGCAGCGGTTGTCCCTAACTTAGCTATTCGATCTATTATGTTGCCATCATATGGCAGGTGCTTATATACCTCTTCCATAACTCCGCTCTTGAAATACATCAGCGCTATTTTATAGCTCGCCATCGCATAATCCAATCTTCTCATTGTGCTTTTCTTCAGATAATTCATGTACCTGATTTCCCTAAGATGCTTCTTTATATCCCTAATCTCTTCTTTAGATGCATTCTCAATTCCCCTAAGCGAAGGCGAGAAAATCCTGTTGAATCCCCTATCAATAAGCCTGTTCCTTATTTCAGATATCTCCTCAATCTTTATGTTGCAGTCATCCTCTCCCGATGGCAACTCGTACAAATCCAATATATCATTAACCTTTTTAACTTCTGCAAACATCGAAAGCATGCTAACCGAGTAACATTCTGTTAGTATAACTTTTTAAGCTGTTCGCAGATCCCATTCCTCTGCTGCTGTTCCTTTTTAGGTCGTTCCACAGGAAATACAGGAATATTGCCCGCACAGGAAAGACAAGGAAACTTTCAAGGAATACTGCCGCGATCAATGCGATTGCAAGCAGGATGTGTATCATGTACATGAACTTCATGAGTATTAGCGCGTCCCATACAAATACAAAGAACATTCCTGTGAGGAATGTCTCCAGCTTGTATTTCATAGCTAATTTGTATGATGAATATACTGCTTTCCTTAACCTTGAATTGTTTATCAGGACTTCATATTCAACATATTGGAACACAGGTTCGAGAAGAGCTGCTAGCGTGAACGCAAACAGCAATGTTACAGGTATTGGCAGAAGGTTCACCGTCATTAATTTTTGTATTGTTAGCCTCCCTGTGTCAGTAATCATAGATGTGATTATATCTCCGCCTAACAGCAGATATATGATAAACGGGGAGAATATTGCGAGAGTGAGCAGCACTCTGAATGTAACGATCTTGATTATTCCTGGTATGCTATTGCTTATCGATGCAATTATGCTCCTTTTTTCCCCAGATGTAATCTTATGAGTAAGGTATACGAGCGCTGCAAACGGGATTATTGTTGATGAGCTTATAATTATTGCGATGATGTGTTTTCCTAGAATCCCAAGGTATAGGTTACAGAACAGCAGCTCTATGATATAATTGCCGTTCAGGCATGCCACATCCTTAAAGAAATCGAGCACATACCATGATACGCTGTACATAAATGCCGAGATAAAGAACAGCACTGAGTATGGAAGAACATATAATAAATGATGATTTAAGAAATTAATGCTTTTCTGCAACGCGTCTATTATATCATCAACTTTTCCCATGAACTATATGTTTTGTGCAAAAGCTTTAATTTTTACTTTGCTGAAGCAATATATGGTTTATAAATATGATTGCGTAATTGAGTTCAGTTCGCAGCATGCTGATGCAGTCGCTGACGGCTTAAAGCATGCGAATGAGTATGATCGCACGCATTGCGAGGTTTCTTGCAGAGAGGGCAAGGTTTTTATTAAAATACGTGCAAAGGATATAACTGCCCTTAGGGCTGCTATGAATGATTATGCCCGATTAATAAGGGTTTCAGAGATTGAAAGGTGGTTATAATGAACGAAATGAATGCGTCTCTTGCTGAACTACAGGACATACAGGCTAAATTGCAGGCGATTGCTGTTGAGAAGCAGCAGCTGATGATGCAGCAAAGCGATATTGATCGCGCTCTCCAATCTCTCAAAGATGTTGAGGGCAAAACTTACGAGATGATTGGCACTCTGCTTGTTGAGAGGGACAAGGAAACAATAGAGAAGGACTTGTTGGAGAGAAAACAGCTGATTGGTGTTCGGCTTGAGAGCCTGGAGAAAAATGAGAGGACTTATAGATCAAGGCTTCAGTCAATTGTTGAGAAGTTTGAGTCTTCCAAGAGGAGTGGTTGATGCTTAGCTCCAATATAAATCTTAAAGAGGCATTCTCTCTATTAAGTTCTAATGCGCATCTGCGCGTTTGCACTCATTATCTCGCTGATGTAGATGCTGTGTGCAGCTCATTTTTGCTGCGCACTATTTTTCCAGGTTATGAGGTGGTATTTTTTGACAAGCCGACTTACACTGCAAGGAGGGTTCTAAAATCGTATGGTTTTGAGTATGTTGTTCAAGAGGCAGAAGAAGTAAATTGCGCAGAGGCGGTTTTAGTTGATAATAACGATGCTTCTCTTATTCCTGCGTTGCAGGGTGAGTTCCTGCTTTGCATAGACCACCATACATCTTCTTCCCCAGTGAAATCCAAATACTATGCAATTGAGCGCAATTCGCCTTCAACGACGCATATTATATATAGCATGATGAAAGAGAACGGAATAGTCCCAACAAAAATTCAATCTGAGCTTATTTTGCTGGGCATATTATCAGACACGCATATGCTTGCCAGTGTTCCCAACAGGCGCTTGTTCAAAGATTTGCATGAGCTTTTTTCTGTGGAAGGCGTAAGCGATTATGATTCTCTCGCTTCTCTGATCAGGTCTGTGCTAACCGACTCTGAAAAAATAGTGTTTGCTCGCTCATTCAACAATTATGCGATGTACAAAGATAAAAGCAAATCCCTTTTGTTCATTATGAGCGACTGCCAGTCATTTCAATCGCTTGTAGCCACAAAGCTTATTGAGTGCATAGGCGCAGATTTCAGCATGGCTTATGCGCCTTATCCCAAGAGCGATGAGTTGCGCGTTTCGCTTCGCTCTTCTCCAAGGGTAGGCATTCATCTAGGCAAACTTGCGATGGAGATAAGTGTAAAACTCGGCGGCAGCGGTGGAGGGCATGAACATGCTGCGGGCATGAATCTTCCTCTCCGAACCGAAAAGAATTTAGAGCAGGTTGCTCTTTCTTTATTATCCAACTATTACTCTCTTGAACAAATAAATATTTAATCTATCTCAAAATACCATGCCAAGAAAACTTGTTGTGTGCTCAACGCCAAGCGGCAGGCCTTTGGCTGATAAGGTATGCCGAAAGCTCACAGATTTGTTTAAATCTGAATTCGATCGTTTTAAAGATGCGACTCCGCACGCGCCTGAATATTATTTATTCTCTAGGATTGCATGGGCATTGGAGATGAACCGGCGCGAGCTTGGCGGCATGTCTTTCAAGCCATGGCCAATTGATATAGTCACTTTCTCAAGCAGCGAGATTAAGCCAATCATAAAGAAGAGCGTGCGCGGTGCGGAAGTGTATCTTATACACCATTCTTACGAGCCGCAGACTTCTCCATCTGAAATGTTGTCCTTGATTGAGCGTGCTGAGACCGCTGAGGAGAAAATTGCTCTTCTTAAGAAGTTCAAGGATGAGCGCAGAGTTCCTGAAAATGATATGATCGCTGAAATGCTGATAGATGCAATAAAGAGGGACTGCATGGCGCGCAAGGTCATACTTATACTTCCGTATTTTGCGAATTCCCGCCAAGACCATAGGAGAGGCAGGGAAGGCCTTACTTCCAGAACGCAGATTAAGGCATTCGAGCGTTGCGGCGTTGATTCATTCTTGTTTATCGACCTTCATTCGCAGAGCACAGCCGCTGTTTCAGAGAGTCATACAGATAACATGTACCACACATCTTCGCTCACATCATATTTTAAGGAGATGTTCCCGGATTACAAGGACAAGTTTGTTCTTGTATCTCCGGATCCAAGCGCAGGCAAGCGTGTAGAGTACATTGCAAAAAAGTATGTTAACATTCCGTTTGTTATCTGCTATAAATCTAGGGATTACACAAAATCTAATGTTGTTTCGAGCACCAATATTACAGATCCAGCCAAGGTTAGTGGTAAGCATCCATTAATAGTTGATGATATTGTTGATACTTCGGGCAGCGTGCACGGGCTGATACACAAGCTGCATGATGAATTGGGCTCCCGCCCAGCAGTAATTATCGCAACGCATGCATTGTTGAGCGGTCCCGCGATAGAGCGGCTTAATACATTATACAAGCAGAACAAGTTGCTTAGGTTGATCACTACTGATTCTGTGCCTAGGTCTGAGGAGTTCAGAGCAAGGTATCCGTGGTATGTTGAGGTGTCCCTTGCGCCTGTGATTGCAGAAGCCATATACACCTTATACACAGACCAGCCGGTATCGAATGTGTATTTGGATTAACGACTATTGTCGTAATAAATTTAGGTAAATTTATAAATATTTGTTATTTCATATAGGCATGGAAAAAAGGTATGAAGCTCTTGGCCATAAGATAGCGAGCGAGATAGTTTTCTCCAATTCTCCAGGCAGGACTATGAAGAAATGGAGGGAACTTTTTTCCGTTTCGCAGATTGAGCTAAGCGATTTTTTGCATATAAGCTCATCAACTATCAGTGATTACGAGGGGGAGCGCAGAAAAAATCCGGGCATAAGTGTTATTAAACGCTTTGTGACTGCGCTCATAGAGATTGATTTGGAGAGAGGGGGCAATATAGTAAGCAGGTACACAAATGATGTTCCATTGACGGACTTCTTTTATGTGCACGAATTTGCATCTGCTATTACTGGGGTTGATTTTGTAAAATTGATAAATGGCAAGGTGCTTGCAAATGAAGAAGTTTTGGACAGAACGAAATTGTATGGGTTCACGCTTATTTATTCACTGCGTGCCATTATGGAGATGCAATCGTCAGATTTTCCTTCTTTGTTTGGAAACGCAAAGGAGCGCGCGTTTATATTCACAGATGTAAGCACGGGGAGGTCGCCGATGGTTGTTGTAAGAGTAAACCCTATTAAGCCAAGCTTGATTGCGTTGCATAATCTTAAACCAAGCAAAGTTGATAAGCTTGCAGTTGCTTTGGCTAAGAGGGAACGCATACCTTTGGTTTTGACAGAGTCGCATATTAATGACATTGAAAGTTCGCTTAAGAAATTGTAGAGGTAGTAGAATGAGCTGCGTGGGCATAGCAGGTTATGGTGTAAGCATTCCTTCATATAGGATAAAGGCGGGCGAAATCGCGCGCGTATGGGGTGAAGAAGAGGGCAGAATTGTGAAAGGGTTGGGTTTGAGCGAGAAATCTGTTCCAGGGCTTGATGAGGATGCAGCAACGCTCGCAGTTGATGCAGCAAGAAGAGCTGTCTCTCATGCAGGCATCGATCCATATGACATAAAATCTATGTTCATCGGTTCTGAGTCCCATCCGTATGCAGTCAAGCCCACAGCAACGATTGTTGCTGAAGCGATAGGCGCAACCCCCAACTTATTTGCTGCTGATTATGAGTTTGCGTGCAAGGCAGGCACCGCCGGTGTGATTAATACATATGCGTTGATTAAATCAGGAGAGATTGATTATGGTATGGGTATAGGCGCTGACACATCGCAGGGCCGACCGGGCGATGCGCTTGAGTACAGCGCAGGAGCAGGAGCGGCTGCTTTTTTGCTTGGCAGGAAAGATGTGATCGCTAACATTGAGGGCATATACTCATATGCGACAGATACTCCTGATTTTTGGAGAAGAGAGCATGCAATATACCCTTCCCATGGCGGCAGGTTCACAGGTCCGCCAGGCTATTTTAAACATGTTATTGGTGGAGCAAAGGGCATAATGGAGAAGATGGGGACAAAACCGCGAGATTACGCATATGCAGTTTTTCATCAACCAAACGGGAAATTTCCGAGAACTGTTGCAAAGAAGTTGGGCTTCACCGCGGAACAGATTGAGCCGGGCCTTATAACTCCATACATTGGCAACACATACTCTGCTGCGACATTGATTGGTCTTGCAGCGGTGCTCGATGCAGCAAAGCCAGGAGACGCTATACTTGTTGCATCCTTTGGTTCGGGCGCAGGGAGCGATGCATTCCACATAGAAGCATCTGATTTGATTGATGAGAGGCGCAATGCATATCCTGTCCGCAGGATTATAGAAAACAAGAGATACATTGATTATGGAACTTATGCGAAGCACAGGAGAAAATTGGTGCTGTAGGTGATGTTGTGAAAAAGGTTGCAGTAGTTGGAGTAGGGATGAGCAAGTTTGGTGAGTTATGGGATTACAACCTTCGTGATTTGGTTGTTCAGGCAGGTGTTGAAGCAATAAGAGATGCAAATCTTGAAGGTTCTGAAATTCAAGCACTTTATGGTGGCACGATGGCCTCGGGCAGGTTGATCGGCCAAGAGCATATTTCAGCATTAATTGCAGATGCGATGGGGCTTAATCCCATACCTGCGACTCGTGTTGAAGGCGCATGCGCATCAGGCAGTTTAGCGTTTAGGAATGCATACTTTGCAATTGCAAGCGGCGCATATGATACAGTTGTTGTTGGTGGCGTTGAGAAGATGACTGATGCAAGCACAGCTGAAGCAGTTACTGCGCTGGGCGGCGCGGGAGATCAGGAATGGGAGCTTTTGCAAGGCGCAACATTTCCAGGGTTGTACGCATTGATGGCAAGAAGGCATATGCTTGAGTACGGCACAACTGAGGAGATGCTTGCCGCTGCATCAGTGAAGAACCACGCAAATGCTGTGCATAATAAATATGCGCAATTTCGCAGAGAGATTACAATTGATGATGTGCTTAATTCAAAGAAGGTTGCTGACCCGTTAAAAGTTCTTGATTGCTCCCCAATCACAGATGGAGCGGCTGCTGTGATACTTATGGATTTGGACAAAGCCAAACAGCATACGGACAATTATGTAGAGATTGTTGCAAGCGCGCAAGCCAGCGATACGCTTGCGCTGCATGACAGGGAATCATTGACTGAAATCCGCGCTACGAAGATTGCTGCAAGCGAAGCATACAAGCAGGCAGGCATAGGTCCTGAAAAGATAGGCGTTGCTGAAGTTCACGATTGTTTTACGATTGCTGAAGTGATGGCGGTTGAGGACTTAGGGTTTTTCAAGAAAGGCGAAGGCGGAAAAGCAACGCTTGATGGGGAAACAAAGATTGGAGGCAAGATTGCCGTAAACACGAGCGGAGGATTAAAAGCTTGCGGCCATCCGGTTGGTGCGACGGGAGTTAAGCAGATTGTTGAAGTTGCATGGCAATTGAGAGGCCAGGCAGAGGGCAGGCAGATTGACGGTGTTGAGTATGGTTTAACGCACAATGTGGGAGGTTCCGGCGCGACAGCTGTTGTTCATATATTAAAGAGGAGATGATTTTCATGAAACCAGGATTGCCATTATTATGGAGGAGGACTAAGGAAAGGTATAATCTTATTGGCTCTAAGTGCGAGTCATGTGGAACGCATTACATGCCTGGCAGGGCGGTATGCCCAAAGTGCAGAAGAAAAGGAAAACTTGTTGAGCATAAATTCAGTGGAAAAGGAAGGATATACTCATACACCGTTGTGCGCGTTGCTCCTGAGGGTTATGAGTATTTTGTTCCATATGTGCTTGCCATAATAAATCTCGATGAGGGCGCAAAGATTACCGGGCAGATAGTTGATGCGGACCCTGACAAAATTGAAGTAGGGCAGAAGGTTGAAATGGTATTTAGAAAAATCCATGAAGACAACCCAGAGGGTCTTATAACATATGGCTTCAAGTTCAAATTGGCCGATTAATTTATTTCGGAAGATAGCATTGCCTGAACGATGCATATTTGCTCTGATACCTCGTTCAGCCCGCACTCATCTGCAGTTCTTCTTGCTAGGTCCAGATTTCCTCTTCCCATCTCCCTCTTTATCAATTCCGTTGCAGCCAGCTTGCGCGTTTCACTCTTTCCAAGCTCATTCGCAACATCTATGGCGCGCGCGTATTTCCCCTCTTCCAATAGTTTGCGCAATCCAAGGTCAACTGCCTGTTCAAACCCTTCATCGCTTAATCCAAGCTTTTCTTTAAGCATCTTCATGTGTGAAGTTGGATAGTATGAACTTATCTCATCCGCAGCAATCTCCACTAACGCTCGCACAGATATCTGCTTATGCCCAAACTTCGCTGCAATCTCTGCGCATTCCTTAAACTGCCCTTTTTCAAAGCATGATTCGGCAAGCATTTTTGAACTGCGCTCAACAAGTTTTTTTATGCCGTAGGTTGATGCAAGCCGCAACGCAACATCGTAATTACCGCCATCAATATTCTTCTCAATCTGCGATGCAACATATTCAATAATATCTTCTTTTTTTATGTATCTCTCTTTAATCTTTATTGACTCATCAAAGGATAAGCAATCAATCTTTTGTTTTAGGACCTTGGTTGCAGCACCCTCAACTGCTTGCGCATCTATGCTGAACCTCTTAATGATATTATCAACATTCTCATACATTCCTTTTCCGAGCAGTCGTTCTATTGCTTCAAGCGCCCCCTGCTTTAAGTATTCCTCATCAACTCCGTACATTTCTCCAATTTTCTCAGCATCTGCATGTTTTTGGTCGCACATACATTCGCACGCCAGCATAGCCGCAGGATATGTTAAATCAGCTTTAATGTTGTGAGATTTTGCGATGTCAAGCGCTTTTTTATATTTCCGCTCTTTGATTAATTGATTGTATAGCTGAACACAGCACGCGTTTGCAGCCCTATCATTGCCTCTCGAGCCAGCGATCACAACTGCGACTCTCAATCTCTCAGTTTTTGGAAGCATCCGCACGAACGCAGCGTTTATGCGGCAAGATTTCAGAGATTTGCTATCTCCAAACTTCAACGCAATCATTCATTACACCCCTGCATCTCCTATAAGCATTTTGAGCAATGCGCCAATCGCAAAAGATATGAGCGCAACCCCCAAACTTATTGAGGCCATCTCAATAAATTTGCTCTTGAATGATAGGCCTTTTATCACGGATATGAAATAAGTAAACACAGCAATAACTATGACCCCTGTGCAGAGCATTGAGAAAATTGCGTGCGCAAGCTGCTCGAATATGAAAAATGGAGCTACAAGCAGTGCAACAGTTATTATGTATGCAGTTCCTGTGTATGCAGATGCTTCGAGTGCATTTTGGTTCCCATCCGCTTTCTGCGATAGGTATTCAGATGCTGCCATTGAAAGCGCGGCAGCAATTCCAGTTATCAATCCTGCCAGCGCAACGATTTTCATATTCTGCAGTGCAAAGCTCATGCCTGCAAGCGCTCCGGTAAGTTCAACAAGCGCGTCGTTAAGCCCTAATACAACAGATCCGACATATTTTAGCTTTTTTTCATTCAGCAACGATATTAACTCATTCTCATGCATTTCCTCATCAGCAAGGATTTTAATGGCTTCAGGGAGCCGTTTTGCAACCTTTGCATATATGCTTTGGTCCAGCACCTCACCCTTCTCCATAAATTTTATGGCGAAGGTTATTCCGAGAGTGTTTGCGATTATTTTGTATTTTATAATTTCCAGAAAATCATAATGCACATCTTTTCCAGTATATTTTTTCCACATATTGTAATGCCTTAATTCATCCTTGGCAATTTTATTGAGTATCTGTTTGTTTTTTGTATTTTTCTCCCTGCCTGCAAGGTACCTGTACAGAACATGCCCTGTAATCTCCTTTTTCTGAAACCTTTCTATCTCCTTAAAGTTATCATTCATTGACGAATTATGTTTAGAGTATTTTTTATTCATTTGATCACGGAAACATGACAGCTTTTTTATGCCGCTTATCCCATATTGCTCTGTTGTTAAGTCCCTCAACTTTATGCGCAACCACAAGTTCCTTCCCTTTAAGCGGCACAATCATTAAATGCTCAATCTTT
This sequence comes from archaeon, assembly GCA_024274875.1. Lineage (GTDB taxonomy): Archaea > Micrarchaeota > Micrarchaeia > CAILAH01 > CAILAH01 > JAJSAH01. The sequence continues at coordinate 27,576 of JAJSAH010000010.1, read as the reverse complement.
CCATCGTTTCTTTTCAGCAATATTGAATACTTATTTGATTTCCTGCCATCATCTTGTTCATATTCGTACATGATATACGCGCCTGAACTTATGAGCACGCGCACCTCTTTTTTTCCGTTTTTTGCAGTTGTTATGCATTCCTTAGGAAATTCCATGCGCATCACCACCTTTCTATTTCTATGATTCTCGTTCTAACTGCCCTGCCATACATCGCATCTGTGAATTCCAAATCCTTTCCCAGATATTCTTTTATAATATCCCTCTTCTCATCTCTCCAGAGTTCTGCGATATCTTCTCCGCTGGCATCCATAATCTCAAATCCCATCAACTGCGCAAACTCTTTCAATCTTCCCCTCCTGCGCCCGGGTTTGTATGCGTTTATTTTGTCTCTTAATTCAACAACCTCTTTAAGCGTGAATGGGAATATTGCAACATCATTTATGAAACTTCTCATAACGATGAACGGCAGATCAAAATTAAGTATGTTAAACCCAACAATTTTAACAAACCTATCCTCATCCTTAAACTTCCGCCACTTGCTCCAAAAATCAACCAACATCTGCTTTTCATCTTTATTCATAATAATATCATTCCTTCCATCCTTTCTTATTCCAATAGCAACTATTCTCGAATCGATGGGGTTCAACCGTTCCTTTTTCTCATCTTCCCCGAGCTCAAAATACCCTTCTAAACTTATAGGGCAAGTTTCAACATCAACGATAAAATGCGCATTCATAAATAAAAAACGCAGGCAAAGCATAAATAGGTTCATTTCACAACCAAGTTATACCCTATTCTCTTAATGCTCTTGAAACCCGCCTCCTTCAACCTCTTTACCACGCCGCCAACAAAATTGCGTTTTCGGTTTCTTGAGTATGGGTTTCCAACATAATGCACCATTATTCCATTCTTTTTCAAAACGCTTCTTACGAATTCATAGAATTTTGATGAATACAGCAAAGGCGCTCTGCTGAATCGAGGGGGATCATGAAGCACGCGGTCAAATTTCCCTCCTTCAATTGCAATCTCCTCAATTTTATCGAATGCATCAGCTATAACTAATTGCGCGCGAGTTTCAACAACCTTGAAATGCGGAAGTGTGCGCGCTAATGCAATCACATTCTCATCTTTCTCTATTGTGGTCACCTTGCACCCTCTATTTATTAGCTCATATGTGCAATAGCCCAATCCTGTGCAAATCTCCAGCACGCTCATTCCATTCTTTGCTTTCAATAGCCGAGTTTTTGTTCTTGCAGTTTCAACAGGATCGCCTTCTTGCATTCTAATTCCGGAAATGCATAACACTGCGCGCCCATTCTCTTCATTGAGTTTGTAGTGCAATCTTGTTTTTGGGTCATATATTTCCACGCAAATAATCCTCACTTAAACCTTTTATAGCATTGTATAGATATATGCTTATGGCGCTCAAGAAGATTAAAGAAGAAGAGTCGATTGAGTTCGCAAAACGCGCTCTTGATGTTCCAAAGTTCGCAAATTGGTATGCATCTGTCTCAGGCAATGTTAATTACCTTAAAACTTCAATAGGGAATGATATTTTCAAGAAGGCGCTTAAAGTTGCGGGCGAAAAAGGGTATAAGGAAGCCATTACATTTGTGTATAGGAATGTCCCGAGAAAGATAGCTATAAAAATGGATGCTGCATATCTCGCAAAAGGCAATAGCGTTCGATTCAAGAAGATTTATGAACAGGGCATGAGAATATACAATGAAACGCGCAGTTATAGGAAGGCAGTAGCATCTATGAAATCCATGCTGAAGCGCCCGCAAAAGCGCAGAGCACCTAAACTAGCAGTTCCGCAGAAGTTAGTGCATAAGAATGTTGATAGGTTTGTGCGTTCCATTAACAAATCCATAAACAGGTCAAAGGTGGGCTCTCCTCAAGTTGTTACTCAAATGGCAAAAGAGTTGGGCAGCATTTCCAAAAGACTGAGAGAGGGCAGGATAAGCGACGAAGAAGCAGTTAACCAAACATTTAATGTGTTGTGCGCAATGGCTGAAAGCGGCATTGCCCCTGCCTCCTACTCCTTTAAGTATGCCTCCGATTTCCTAATTAAGAATGGTTTAGCTGATGAAGAATCGGTGAAAAAGCTGAGGCAATTTGGAGAAGAAATTTCAGAAGCGCTCTCAGATAAGGAAGTAGATGCGCTTGCAAACATAAAAGATAAGTATGGGATTGAAAGCGAGTCAGAGCTTGCCTCTGCATACTTAATGGCTGAGGTTGGCAATGTGTTCAATTCGCAGAATGAATACAGGCAGGTTAGGTTAATGCACCGGCTTATAACAGCAGATGAGAGCACGATAGATGATGAGATGTTGAAGGACTATATTCATTCAGTGAAAGAGATTGCATTTACTGGCAAAGTTGCGGGTGGTGGTGCTTCTGAGCAATGGTATAAGCTTACTAAAGATGAACTGAAGCAGGTAAAGAAGTTCATAAAAAGCGGTTATTTAAGAGCTGGAACACCTCTGTTCAGAAAGCTATCATACATATTTGGCCACGGCTATCCTCAGTACTCCAAAGCGATGGAAAGCAAGGGGCATAAGCAGTTTAGGATGATAGATGATCCTGCACTGCAGGAGCTTTACAACATCTCAGAATCAAAGAGGGCGATGGAGTTTGCCGAGCGCACTCTATCCGTTTAATTTAATGATTTTATCCAAGTTTACTTTATGTTCTTTCTCTCCGATTTTCACTAACAATTGATTTCCGTTTACGGATACGCTCATTCTTCTCATGAACGCAATCGCATCATCATGCTCAGCAATCTTAATCTTGTCTGGGACCAGCAGATCGCTCTCATTTGCAGAGAGGTCAAACACTGCGACTGAAACTGCATCGCTTTGATTGAACACCCCAATTATATGTTCTTTATAGTAGGCGTATTTTTGGCTGTACGATGAGAATCCAATTGTGAAATTCTCCAAAAATTTAGGCTCGCCCCTTAAATCGAGTATTCTGACTTTCATTGATAGACCTATGTCATAGAGCACATACAGCCCTTTCTTGATTTTTTGGAAGCGCGTTGTTATTGAAAACCTGCTTTTTCTGTTTAAGGAAATTCCATTCCCATTAACACTCAGCGAGCGCGCATCATACTTTATAACATACCCATCCACTTTGAATTCTTTATTTGCCGAGATTTTACTGTTCTTTTTTGGTATTGCCTTCAGTTTGGCAGTTCCCGATTTTTCTTCCTGCGCAGGCGCGCGTTTCATTGCTTGCATATCTTTGCAACCTCCCAATAACAGAGAAGCAGATGCGAATGCGGCAGCAGTTCTTGCCAGCATCCTTCCTCTCTTTTTCAATATGCGCATGAATGCTTTTAATTGTGCGTAAAATAAATACTTTATGGTTTCTGAGAGAGAGCAGTTTCTTGCAGAAGATTTTGTGAACAATGCTAAAAAGGGAAATTATGAAAGGGCGCTTGATATTGCTGAGGATATGTTAGCATCAAACTCAAAATCAGCTTTTGCGATACTTGGTGTGTCATACTGCTTGTATATGCTTGGGAGATTCAGAGATTCGCTTGAGTTCATAAACTCAAACATTAACAAAATTGACTCCCCTGAGATAAGGAAGGCAATATCGCTCATACAAGCGTCAGATTTGTTCAACCTTGATTATCATTCTTCTGAAATCGAGCAAATATTGAAACGCATTGAAATAAATGATGCGGAATTAAAGAAGAAGGTTGAATTTCTGCTTGTTCTCTATTACCTTCTCAACCATAGGTATGATGATGCAGTTAATGAGCTCGAATCTGCAAAAATTAAGATAGAATTTATAGAGTTAATCGCTGAAAATGTGCTGAAAGAAAAAATGAATAATGATTCGTACAAAGTTTTGCGCGAATTTCTTAAAGAACAGCGCGTTTAAGCAGGATTTATAATTATAAATAGTTTTTGCCCTTAATAAATAATAGGTGTTATTGAATGAGTAGTGAGGAGTTTACATTTAAGGAATTCTGGGATTCCCTGCAGAAGAAGCCTAAGGGAATAGCTTTCACTGAGAATGAAATGAAGAGCCCCGAGTGCGTTGACTTCAAGTATTTGCGCCGCGCAAGAAAACTGGTTAGGGATTACAGAGACATACTTAATCAAAGCATGAGCGGCAAGAAATGGAAGCTTGTTGCTGAGAGGTTGTTTAGGGGCCCAGGCACATACATTCTTGAATACACTCTTGCCATAAAAGAGGGCAGGGAAGTTCTTCAGCAGAAGAAAGTGGAATTCATAGCCCCTCCTCTTGTGCCAAAGAGGTATTTATAAGGCAATTGCCGAATTTTTTTTCTATTTGTTTTATATTTGTTCTCTTTTAAAATTGCATGAGGTGTTGATTTTATGGAGTTCATTTGGAAGATTGGCGGCGAAGCTGGATTCGGCATAATGGGATCTGGCATCCTGTTTGGCAAGGTATTCACAAGAACAGGTTATCACGCGCATGTTTATTCAGAGTATCCCTCTCTTATTAGGGGCGGGCACAACACGACGCAGGTTCGCATTTCTGATGCACCTGTTCACAATCCTAAAAAAACATGCAATCTGTTGGTTGCGCTGAATAAGTTTGCGGTTGAAGCTCATATGAACGAGATCACTGAAAGAGGGGGGATCTTATATGATGGGGATGAAATAGATTTGTCTGATTTATCGCTTCCTCAGAATGTTGTTTTGTATAAAGTTCCTCTGCTGAGCATTGCTAAACAGGCAGGCGGCGAAGTTATAATGCGCAATACTGTTGCTATGGGCGCAACTCTTGCATTGCTTGATTATCCGTTCAGCCACCTTGAAGAGCTGATAAAAGAAGTGTTTGCGCGCAAGGGCGAACATGTAATAGATGTGAACATACGTGCTGCAAAGGGAGGTTATGACTATATAATTGATAACTACAATGCAAGCGAATATCCGTTCTCTTTTGAGCCGAAACCTCAGGTTAAGAGATGCCTTATGACTGGCAATGAGGCGATTGGCGCCGGCGCGATACAGGCGGGATTGAAAATGTACTGCGCATATCCGATGACACCAGCATCATCCATTTTGCATTATGTTGCCAAGCATGAGTATGATCATAACATAGTGGTTAAGCACACTGAGGATGAGATTGCAGCAGTTAACATGGCAATCGGTGGTGCGTATGCTGGCGTGCGAACCATGACTGCCACTTCAGGAGGCGGGTTTGCGTTAATGACTGAGGCAATAGGTCTTGCAGCGTTGTCTGAAACGCCTCTTGTTATGGCTATTGCGCAGAGGGTTGGGCCCAGCACAGGCATGCCTACATGGACCGAGCAAGCGGACTTAAAATTTGTGCTTAATGCATCCCAAGGCGATTTCTTGCGCGTTGTGCTGGCTCCTGGTGATATACAGGAAGCCTACGAATTGACGCAACACGCGTTTAATCTAGCCGAAAAATACCAAATTCCAGTTATGATACTGAGCGATAAATTTTTATCTGAGAGCACAACTTCAGCAGATATTGATCAGCTCAACAAGATTCCGATACAGCGCGGAAAACTAATAGTCAAGGATATGGAACCGCTTGCTCAAAAAGAGAAGTTTAAGAGATATGAATACACTGATGATGGCGTATCCCCGAGACCTATTCCGGGCATCATTGGAGGCGAGCATGTTGCAACTTCATATGAGCATTGGGAGAATAGCTTCAGCACCGAGCATTTTGAGACAAGGGTAAAGATGGTGCAGAAGCGTGCGAAAAAGATTGATGAACTCGTGAAAGATTTGAAGCCCCCTGCCTTGCATGGTCCTGAGGATGCTGACTTGACATTGGTATGCTGGGGATCGCACAAGCCGATTGTGTTTGAAGCTGTTGATTTGCTCAATGATGCAGGCGTTAAGGTAAACGCGCTACATTTTTCATACATTCATCCTATTCCTCCCAAAGCTATTGAGATGCTAAAATCTGCAAAGAGGTTGGTGATAGTTGAGAACAACAGTACTGCGCAGTTCGGTGGATATTTGAAAGAGCATGCAGGCGTTGAGTTTGCCGGCAGCATACTCAGGTTTGATGGCAGGCCTCTGTTTGCTGAGGAAGTGTTTGAACATGCCAAGTTGATTTTAGATGGCAAGGAGAAGGATGTTGCGGTCTACGATAAAGAGCGTGTTGAATATTATAGCGCAAAGTTGGTGGGTGAATAACATGGTGGATATTATGGATTTAACTACGGCTGAAAAACCTCAATGGTGTCCCGGCTGCGGGAATTATGGGATACTCATAGCAGTGAAGAATGCTTTGGCCAACCTTGGCAGGGAATCGCATAATGTTGCGGTTGTATCTGGCATAGGGTGTTCCGGCAAGGATTCGCACTATATTAGGACTTATGGGTTTGAGGGTTTGCATGGCAGAGTGCTCCCGGTTGCGACAGGCATAAAACTGGCCAACAGGAAACTAACGGTAATCGGCATGGGCGGAGACGGAGATGGGTATGGAATAGGCCTCAACCATTTGATACATTCGTGCAGGAGAAATTTGGACATAACTTATATTGTTCATAACAATGAGATATACGGCTTGACGACAGGCCAGGTATCTCCCACGAGCATGAAAGGCATGAAAACTAAATCAACCCCTCATGGAGTAATTGAGATGCCAATACATCCGCTTGCGCTTGCAATCAGTTCAGATGCAACCTTTGTCGCACGTGGTTATACAGGCAATATTCAACACTTAACCAAGCTTGTTGAGGAGGCAATCTCGCACAAAGGTTTTGCCTTGGTTGATGTGTTGCAAGTATGCCCCTCTTGGAATAAGGTTAACACTCCGCAGTGGTTTAAAGAGCGAATATATGATATGAATCAGGCAGGCCATGATCCATCAGATAAATTGAGAGCGTATGAGAAAGCCCTTGAAGATGTTATGACGGGTTATGAGAAAGTGCCTATAGGCGTGTTTTACAGAACGGAACGCTCCACTTATGGAGATGAACTGCCGCAGATTAAAGATGCGGAACTCATTGAGCATGATATAATGAATGTGGACATGTCAAAAACGCTTGCCGAGCATATATAATTTTATTTTATTTTGCTGGATGCATCTTTTATGAAATCCAAGCGCGCAGTTATGGGTATGCACTGAGGAGCCAGAATGAGTTTGCGTTAAAGAGTGGGAGAATTATTGCCCTTTGGCTTTTGGTTTTTGCTTTAATGCGCTCACAATCTCATCTATTTCTTCATTGCTCAGCGCGATTCGTTCTGTCCGCGCAACAAGCTTGTCGTTCAATCGGCGCGGTATGAGGTGAAAATGAACATGCTCAACCACAAGAGGATTGTTCTTTATGAATGGGATCCAGTTTTGGCGCAGGGTAATCCCTTCAACCCCCAATTTACTTACCATTCTCATCTCCATCTCTTTAATTAATTGAATTATCTCGTACAATACCTCATCTTCAATCTCCATAATACTTTTGCAATGTTTTTTTGGTATTACAAGCATATGCCCTTTCACTATGGGGTGTTTATCTAATATCACATATGCGTTATTCGTCTCTTCTATCACTTCATCTCTGTTGTTGCAGAAGGGGCAATCCATACATATAGTGCGCACTCAAATAATATATTGCTAAAAATCGAAAAGTATATATATAAGTATTTCAATAAAATATACATGCAAGTTATTAGAAAAAAGAAGAATGTGAATAAACTATTCGGCTTTGGCAGGAACCTTAAAGAGGACACTGCAATATATCCTGATACCTGCTACCTGCTCAGCATAGCAAAATCAGAGTATTCATTCAAAGATTCCATATTAAGGTTGGCTGAATTGGGAACGGTCATATTCATGAACAGCGTGCTTGAAGAGTTTAAGGTTAATGTAAAGAGAGTAGGTCTTGATTCTAATAGGATAAGCAGCATTATGAATGACCTCTCGCAGATTCAATCTATGTCTCAAAGTTCTAGCAACATATGCGTTGAGGAGCACGCTCCGTCTGATGATGAAGTGGAGGGGATGAAAGCTGAAATGCGCAATAACTCTTCAAAGCGCAATGAACGCGTTGGCGCTGGAGAGGCGTCTATAGTTTCTCACATAAACGCCATTTATGATATGTTCTCTCAGTACTTGATTCTTTCTGATGATTCAGATGTTTCTTGCCTTGCGCAGCGCATGCCTAGAGTGCAGGTATTCTCATCAGCATAGAAACATATATATACTTGCTAAAACCAGTACTCATCATGTCATTTCAAGTGCGCAGATATCCCAAACCCCTGCGCTTTCCAGTTGGCAAGAAGGTTAAGCGCAAAAGATACATGTCTCAGAAAGATGCTGAGTACTTGTTTTCAGGAAGAGTTATTGTTGAAGAGAAGATGGATGGCAAACAATCATTCATAGAAACTGATAAGTTTATTCTATGGGTTGAGGATTTGAAGGTGAGGCACAGCATAAAGTACAGGATTCCTGGCAGATATGCACTATTTGATGTATTCGATAAATCTGCAGGTTATTTCTTAGATAGATCTGCAAAACTGCAAGTATGGGAGGATATACAGAAAGGAAGAATAGATGTTGGCTCAAGCTTAATATTCCCTGTGCCGCTCATTTGCAAATCCTCTGAATTAAGCTTGTCCAGCGTTCATAAGCTTGTTGGGATTTCTAAGTATGCGATTGATCGCGATGGATCCCGCACGCATATGGAAGGCATCGTTGTAAAACCGGACAGGCATATGTATTATATTGAATTTTTGGCGGGCAAAATTGTGAGGACCGAGTTTTTGAACGGCATTACTGACCATTATTTGCGCAAGAGAAGAGAGTGCAATATTATAGATCCTTCGATCCCCGTTATCACGGAGTAATGCATAGGTAATCTTTATTAATTATGCTATTTCAATAGTAGCAAAGACCCTATTTTGTGAAGGGTATAAGGAAGTGAATTGAATGGAAGAAACCGGTGAGGAAAACAGGCCCGCAAGGGTATTTTCGCCCAAGCCAGTAAAGCTTGGAGAGAAGCTTAAAGTGCATGTTGAAGCGATGGGTGAGAAAGGCGATGGCGTTGCCAAGGTTGAAGGTTTTGTGGTTTTTGTTAAGGGGGCTACAGAATCTGATGTTGGCAACGATGTTGAGGTGAATATTACATTTATAGGCAGGAAATTTGCCATAGGTGAAAAGGCATAATTGCTTATTCTTTCAGTTTTATTGCACTTAAACATTTCATTTTTTTATCCCAATATTCCTATAATGAAGGGCACTATTATGCTTTTTGATATGTAGAATACGATTAGCGATGCTGCAAGCATAGGTATGAAGTATCTAACACCCTCTATTCGATTTCCTGTTCTTATTACGCTCATAAGCACGCTGGCGCTGAGCGATGACCCCAACAGCACAAGCGCAGAAACCAGCACCACATAATCAGAACTTAATTCAGGAAATCCTATGCTCATGTATGCGTTTGCATATGATATATGCTGCGATGTTGATATTTTTGCCATCAATTCCATTACATTTATGCTCACTGCAAGCAGGAAAGGCATCGTTATAATAATTCCGAATATTACGAATGTGCTGTACATGCTTGTTCGCGCAACGAGGCTGTTATGCATCTCATAGATTCTTTGGATATCATCCGCGCTATGCTCAAGAGATCTGATGACATCTCCTCCCGATCTCAACGAGGTAGTGAATACCATAAGCACTCTTGAAAGAAGGTCTGATTTAATGCGCCGTTGTATCTCCGTAACAATTTCATCCATAGATTCTATGCTCATCGACCGAGTAGTAATGTATTTGAGTTCCTTCGATATAACCCCAAATTCCGGCCGTGCTGCAGTTCTGAGCGCAACTATTGGAGTAAGCCCTGCGCTTATGTTAGCTGCCACAACTCTCAGCAAATCTGGCAGCACTTTCTCAACTTCCTTTCTTCTATTCTCTATCCGCATCTCTAAGAACAGGTATCTTGCGATGAGCGCTATCGCAAACATGAACATTCCTGCGGCGACCGCAAGGCTTGCCTCATAGAATATTATGGTTGCAGCAGCAGACAGTACGCTTGCGGCAATTGAATATATGATGCTCTTTTTAAGCCAATCCTCAGGGTCCATATGCATCCCTGCATAGCTGATTTTTTCCTCGAGTGATTCATACAACCTGTCTGCCATGCTTGCATGATTCATAATAACGGCCTCCTTACTCTAATGTATTCAACGATTGCGATTTGCGATGCGATGTATAATACTGTTGTAATTATCAATATTTGGTCCACTCCGAGCGCAAGTTTTCCAATATGTATAACTCCTCCTCTTGAGATGAATATTGATATTGTTGTTAGCAGCAACACAGTAAGGGATGGAAGCACGACTGCGAGCATTAAATATACAAGGATGTAAAAATTAAGGTTTTGCGAATACTTTCTGATTTGGTTATCTTGGTATGTTCTTATATCCTGCATTAAGTCTCTCATCGCATTTTCCAGCCCTGCGCCTGTATGCAATACAGTTGCGAGCTGCCAAAGCACCCTTCTCATGAATTCAGATTCGCTTTTTTGCGCAACTTCAATCAACGCTTTCTCCTGGCTGTCCCCGCTTATCATAAGTTCAATTACTTTCCTAAATTCTTCTGATACTTTTCCATAATTTGATTTTGCAACTCTTCTCATTGCGCTAGTAAGAGATGTTCCTGCTGTGACCTGCATTACCATGTCATTAAGCGCGTATATGAGTTTTGCATCGATCTCTTCAACATCTTTCTTGCGCAATATTGATGGATATACTGCGAATATTACCAAGAACATCGCCGACACGAGCGATGCTGAGAGCATGCCAGCAATGCCCGCATCTGCAAGGTTTTTTTCGAATGAGAATGATAGTGCAAAAATAAGCATTCCGAATATTATTCCCCATGCAACCGCATTAACGATTGAGAGCGCCATATACTTTCCCGAATCGATTCCTGCATCGAGCAGTTCCAGATCTCTCCCCAATGCGCCGAGCTGCTCCTCCAGCATGCCTGTTAATGATGGAAATGCATTGACTATTTTCAGCCCAACATCTTTCAGTATGAACAATGGTATCCTAAGCTTCATGCACACACCATTAAAGTATGGTTTCAGGCTTTACTCCTTTTGCAGCCGCTTTTATGATCTTTTCAGGGTTTTTGTAGAACACTGCCATCACACTGCCAATCTTATCTACAGAATTGACTTTATGCTCCCTCATCCAGTTCAGCACTTTTGCCTTATCTTCAATATCGCTGATAATATCCTCTATGCTCATTCCAGCGTGCAAACTCAACTCACCAAATATTCTCGTGCTCTCATTAACTTTCTCAAACTGGTCCGTGCGCGCTCTCCACCTGTATATCCTGTTAAGGTTAATCTCCCCACCTACCCCCAAGTTCACTTCATCAATCTCATACACTCTTCTTCTTCCAGTCCTTCTATCTCTGTACATAACCACAATGAGATGCAGCGATTCAAGCTCAGTGTTTGGTATTGAGAATGGAGGGTTAATCAACCTTCTCATAACCTGATCTCCAGTATCTGCATGCAGAGTAGAATACACTGCATGCCCAGTATGCATCGCCTCAAACATAACCTCCGCTTCCTCTCTTCTTCTCACTTCTCCAACTATAACTCTATCTGGCCTCATTCTGAGCGATGATACCATTAAGTCGAGCATATCAATCCCGCCTTTGCCTTCGGCGCTTGCAGACCTTGTTACGAGCGGCACCCAATTGTATTTGAGGTATTCTGGAAGGCTAATCTCCCTTGTATCCTCAATTGTGATAATTCTGTTTGTGGGAGGTATCAGCGCGCATAATGTATTTAGCATGCTTGTTTTGCCGCTTGCAGTTCCCCCTACGATCAGCATATTCATTTCATATTGCATTGCTTGCCACAGCAGCGCAGCCATATCCACAGACATAGTGTTAAGCTCTTCGCTTATAAAATCCACTATAGTCCACGGCTCTCTCACGAACCTCCTTATTGTAATCGTATCTCCATATGCAGATATTGGAAACAGGCTTGCGTTAACCCTATCCCCGTTAGGCAGGTGCGCATCCATTATGGGGTTCATAACATTAATTTCTTTTCCAGCCTTTCTTCCTATCTGCGTAGCAATATTGTATATTTCCTCCTCATTTTTGAACACGATGTTTGTTTTCAGCCATCCGTATTTTTTATGGTAAACAACTACTGGCTCATACGACCCATTAATAACAATTTCCTCCAACATATCATCTCTCATCAGCAGTTCCATTTTGCCGAGCCCGTAAACTTCGTGCAAGAGTATTCCTGCTATTATCTTGACTGCGCTGTCATCCAAGTATGGAAATGATTCTTTTGATAATTTTAGGCATGCTCTGTAAAACTTATCTTCGAGAAGCATTGCCTTGCGCTGATCTATGATTTCGCTAGGTTCCAGAACGATGCGTTTTGCAATAATCTCCTGCAAATACTCCATGTATTCCGTTGTGTATGGCCCAAGTTTAACCGTCCTTAGTTCGTAGATGAATATTGGATCCTCCTTCATATCAAGTATGCGCACATATATGGGAACATTGTGCAGCTCCAAATCATATTTTGAAACAACCTTTCCTTCGAGCTTTGGAACTGGCTCCTCACTTATGGCCTTCTTCAACTCAATGGTTGTTCTTCCGATGCCCTTCCTCACTTCCGCCATCTCTGCATCTTCAAGCGATTCCGCAATTCTGATTAAATCCTTCATGCTCATTTTAAGCTGTTTTGACAGCAGGCTTAAATCAACCTCCCCTTTATTTTGTATCGCCTTGCATATTAAATCCACATTCGTAGAAATGCTTATCTCCATAAAAGTAATTTGCCAGCGTATTTTTTAAACTTTTACAAGCCCATCATAACCTTTTTATTCTGATACATGCTTATAATAGCGAGATGATGAGTTTAGCTTGCCTGACCTATGGAATGAGGAAGTGACTTGACTCTGATCGCATGATTTGTTAAGAATAAGATGGGGCTGCCCAGATTTTCAGAACTCTTTCTTTTGAACTGGGGTCTCCAGCTCCCAAAGCTGGTAGCATAACCAAGCTAGCCCACAGCCCCAACGAATACTTGTTAAGCGCTCTAATTTTAAATATGTATTTCAAGACCATCTTTTGCAACAATCGCTTCGCCAAATATGTTTTTTGCTTCTTTAATGTGCTCCTCATCGCTCTTATACTTATTGCTTATATGAATGAGCACAAGGATGCCGCACTCTGCTTCCTCAGCGGTTTTTGCGGCGTCGAGTGCAGTCGCATGCATTTTTTCATCAGCATCCTTTCTATCTGCCTCTATGAATGTTGCATCATGTATGAGCACATCCGCATGTTTTGCATGCTCTGCCACATTATTGCACTTAATAGTATCTCCTGTATATACAATCCGCTTCCCGTCCTTAATCCAGCTTACATCATCAAGCATTATTTTCTTCTTCCCTACAATTAAACATCCCTTCTCCTCAATATCTCTGAACATCCTTCCTTTTATTCCGAGCATTTTTGCCTTTTCCTCATCAAACTTTCGAATTCCTTTTTGTTTAACCTCATATCCATACGATGTATTTGAATGCTTGACTTTGAACGCAAGCACTGATAGATCACCATTTTCAAACACAACTCCTTCTTTATGAAATTCCTCTATGCGCATAAATTTAGGCACATTTCCTGCGAGCAGTCCTTCAACAACTCTTTTAATTCCTTTTGGTCCAATGATGCGCAAAGTTCCTTCGAAATTGCTAAGCTGCAGAGTGTATGCCAATCCAGGAATCCCAAGGAAATGATCAGGGTGAAGATGCGAAATAAATATTGCGCATGTTTTATAGTAGCTTAACTTATACTTCATCATCTGTTTTTGCATGCCTTCACATGCATCGAAAACATACACTTTTCCATTATGCCTTATCCCGACGCAACTTACATTTCTGTTTGGGGAAGGAATCGCACCACCGCTTCCCAGCACAACTATCCTAAACATAATATATTCTCAATTCCGATTATTTATAAATGTTGGAATGAAATTTGTATTATGGATAAGGAGTTTGCAAGCCTTCACAGTTCAGTCCTGCGCGAGGTAGATACCACGCTTAAAAGCATTGATCTTAATTTCAACATGAAACGCATAAAGAGCAAAGTTAAGAAGAATTATTATGTTAACCTGCGGAACGCCTTGATGTTGTGGAAGGAGACATACGGAACTCCAGAGACTGACGATGAAGTTGTTGAGAGCGTAATATTCCTTAAAAGATTGCTTAGCGAGTTGAGATGATGGCGCGCAGTTTATCGGAGCCAGCTCAAAGAATAAATAATGTGCTCGACCGTGAATCAGGCAGAATTTTGCAGAATAAGGAAAAATCGCTGAGGTCCGCAGTTAAGAAAGGTTATGTGAAGTCCGCGATTTATCTCATGCGGAAAAGCAATGATGAAGTTATTAAAAATCTGCGCCGTATCGCTCAGAATTTTTACAATATGGGCAGTTATGCAAGCGCGTTGAAGATTGCATTCATAGGCAGCGTATATCTCGATGCGAAGCAGAACAATATTGTTTTAGATGTCAGCTCTCTGCTTGAAAATCCATCGAAGAATTTGAACTCTGTGCTTAAAGAAGCCAACAGTATGCACTATAAATTGCAGGAGTTAAAATTCGAGCGCGGGGTTCATGAGCTGAAAACATCTATTCATAAGTATGGCTCACGAACGCGAGCATTCCTTGCTGATGTTATTGTTAAGCTGGAACAGCTTAATGAGACAAATAAGGAGCGCTCTTACAAGGCGCTTGGCATGGTTAATGCATATATTTCTTGCATCATCAACAAAGGCATAGTTAAAGGGCATGGCAGGGAAGAGATTGAGCGCGCAATATTGAGCGAGCTTAAGGGCTCGGACTCATCAAAATTATTCAGCGAAGGATTCGCAAAAAGCCAGGCGTACGCAATTTCAGTTGAAACTTACAAGAAATACGCAACCAACCTTCCAAAATCAATCATAGATCGACCGGAGATAAAGTCCATTATGGATAAGATGAGAGGGTTTTCGGAAAAGGGTGATGTAGACAAAGTTATGCAACTTTCTCATGAGCTTAACAAAAAGATTCCTTCAGCGATGAAGCAAATATTAGAGGAGAACAAACGATCTATAATCAACCGTTCTGAGAAAATGGGCGAGCATTTAGGCAGATTGCAGGATTCGTTAGGCGCTGCTTCGGGATTTAAGGGCTGCGATTCTCTCAGTAGAGAGTTGGATGCTCTTTTGCAGAAGATTAGGAAACTTCGCGATTCAGTGCATTATGCGGCCAGCGCAAACGAGCTTGGGAATGTTATGAGCGCTTTCAGTTCGCTTGCTAAAGAGTATTCGATGCTTGTTAAAAAAGTTCAATCTTACAATTATGTTGCGAATATGCTTCTTCGCGAGAAATCCTACTATGATTATTTGAAGCAGCTTGATCCAGGAGACGCGCGCCGCATGGAATTTACTTATAAAGAGGCAGTTAACAAGCTGAATGATGCGCTTTACCATATTTCCAAATCAAATTTTTCAAAGGCGCATGTTGCGCTGAGCGATGCGCTTGATGCAAAGATGAACATGATGGCGTACATGTGGTCAGGGAGCGGCAAATCGGTCAATGATTACAGGTTTTTGAAGGAAGGCGCCCTTAAGTTGTATTCGGCATTTTTAGAAGGCATTCCCAACGAAAAGCACATGGACCTTAACCGCACTCTTATTGAATTTGAGAGCGCGCTAAGGTACAGTGGGGAGAGATTGTTTGCAACAGAGGAATCCTCAATAGCTTCCCGCATGGTTTCAACAGCTTCAGGTCTTGCTAAGATGCAGATGGATTTGATTGATGGGAAGGAAGTTGATTCTCGCATGCTGAACGCATATGCCAACAGGCTTGACAGCGATGCGAAGTTGCTCAGTGAAAAGATGAACTTTGCTGATCATGCGAATAAGTGGGCGGAGTTCGCAGTATCTATGTTCCCGCCTGCGTTTGTTGCGGTAAGCCTTAAATCAGTTATGCGCGAGCAATACCTTTCTGGCAATGTATCCTGGGAAAATTGGGCCATGCTTGGCATGTCAGTTTTTTCGCTCGGCGCAGTTAGCAATGTATTGAAATCATTCAGGGTAGAAAAGGATGTCGCGACCTTGGTTGAAAGGTCTGTTTATACACTACAAATTAGTGGTGGATTGGCCATGCTTGGAGTTGGAGCAGTAGGAACATATGCTCTGTTCAAGGAAGGCAGGTATTTAGAAGGGTTGGAACAGCTTGCGATGTTTTCTATTCCGTTGTTCCACGCGCATTTTAAGGTGGGATTTCAGAAGGCGATGAAGCGTGCAAAACTACCTTTAGAAGAACTGCATTCATCTGTGATAAATGACATTAAGATTGCGAAGGCATCGAGAGCCATAGAAGAGATAAAATCATCAAAGAGCATAAAGAAGGTGTTTGAGAAGTTTGAAGGTGAGATTAAGTATGGCGAAGGCGCGCGAAGCACAATTCCAACTAGCGAGCTGCAGGTGTTTGAGGAGAATATATCTAGGAATCTCCGCGATAAGAATGAGCATATGTTTGGAATGGTATTGGATAAGAGCGCCCTGAACAGCTACAACAACATCTCTTGGGATCTTGGGGATTCTGCAATAGATGCGTATGTGATTTCGCTTGATATGATGGGCAAACTAGTAAAGCAGAAATACAAAAATGTATCTATACACTTGATGCGCGTTTCTGAGAACAGCGATGAGATATACCTTGCATTCACCTGTAAAGATGTCGATTTGCTTATGAAATTAAGGAAAAACATAGGGAAATTTCATTCGGAAGCAATAGAAGAGACGCTTCTTATGGTTAGGAATGGAGAGGTTGACCTTCCGCTGCTTAGGAAGCAGTTGAGCATGTTTAGGCATGAGGTGCAGGCAGTTTCTTCATCTGCTGAAATTTCAAGCATTTTTTCGTTTGAAGGTTCGGAAGTTGTTAAGGTAAGCAGGAGTTTATTCGGCAAGAAGCTGAAAAAAGTTCCTGTTGGCGATGAGAACCCTATCTCCGCTATGGTGAGGGATGCTGAGAATAATGTAAAGCTGACATACAAGGAGCGTTTCATTTCAAAAAAGCTTAATTTTGAGGAAATGAGGAAGAAATTTAACATTAAATCAAAGTCCGGCATTGAGTTCAAATTGGCAGGAGTTGGGGAGAATGAGGTTTTCTCAGGCCATTTGATTGAGTTAAAGTTCAAGCTTGGCGGATGGAAAAAATTTAAGGGCATGTTCGGAAAACTTATGGAGGTTTCCACGCGCAAGGGTTACAATGAAGTTCGCAGCGGGTATTTTGGCATGCGCGGTCTTAACACATTCTTTGGGCATCCTGGCACGGATTTCATCGCAGATGTTGTTGAGGTCGCTGTGCAAGATTTTGCCAAAAGCAAGAAAATTTCAGTTAAGCGCATAAGCCCGTTCAAGTATGTAATCACTAAGGGTTATACCGAAGCGCTGGAAGCGGAGCTTGCATCAACAATCACTAAGCGTTTAGTGCAGGAAGGGGCAAAGTTTTCAGAAACAGGAATTAACTCTGTGTATGTCCGCAATGCAACCAAGAAATCTGCATCGGATGCGCTCATATGCAGGGCGATAGGCGTAGCTACTGATAACCCAACAAAATTTGTTGAAAATTCCAATAGAATCATCTCAATATTGAGGGAGTACAAACCTGAGGTTGCGCGCAGGCAGTTGGGAGACATACCCATCTATGATGATTTGCTTAAAATATTCAGCGGCGATGAATCCAGATATATCAGGAACACTGAGGATTTGTTTGCATATTTTGAGAGCAATAAGATGCAATCTCTGAGGAATAAATTCGTAAAAACAGTTGAGTCGTTTGAACCCCCAGTTCAAGGACCTAGCGCAAAATCTGCAAGCTTGTGAGGGTCTATTTTCATCTTCACCGCTTTTGCTCTCACTTTGCTCTCCACATACCCCATAAGTTTTTTGTATTCCTCAGTATCGTAAAATGCATTTACCATATTCCAAATATTTCCTGTTATGCTCATGTATTCTTTAAGATATGAGCACTCAGAGCATATATACATCCATACCTTTCTCCCGAAAGATCCTGGATCCTCGCTTACAATAGTGATTGGATTGTATGTAAGCCCTTTCATTGTTGCGTATATGTTTGACAGCAGAGTGCACAGCTTAATATCTCTCGTTTCCAAAAGTTTCGCGTACAATTCCATGAATATGTATTTTTTAATCGCTTCAAGCAGAACTATTTTCAGTAATTCATCTCTGGCAGGGTTTTCATATTGTTCTATCTCATTTTTCATTTTTGCAGCGCTCCTAAAATTATCTACTGATTTTTCAACAAACTCGTCAACCACAGCCTCTTTAACTTTTTGCATATTGCTTATAGTTTCAGTCCTGTACATAGATGTGCCGATCAAGTATCTGTTTGACAGAGTTCTTCCCTCATCATTTCTAAGCTCAGTTTCAAGATTGGATTTCCTAAATCCGATGAACAGGTTATCCCACTTAGCCTGCTGCCGCGAAAACCTTACTCTGCGCAGATCATTACCTCTATCCCTTGATGATACTGCCATGTTTAATGTTATGTTTGGACTAAATATAAACCTTTCCAATATTTCTGAAAAATGAAAAAAGTTTATTTATTCAGGTGCTTTTGTATGTATTCCTTCTTAACTCTCTTCAATTCAGTTTCAGGAATAATGCTAAACAAGTCCCACGCTATGCTGAGCGTTTTCTCAATCTCTCTGTTCTCATAGAATCCTTGTTGTATGAACTGCTTCTCGAATTCATCTGCAAACTTTAAGTATTTCTTATCTCTTTCGCTTAGCGCCTCTTCCCCAACAACCGCGCTCAACGCTCTCAAATCCTTTCCCTCAGCATACGCTGCATACAACTGATCCGCAACTCCTCTGTGGTCTTCCCTCGTTTTCTTCTTTCCTATTCCAAGATTCATCAATCTTGACAGGCTCTGCAGAACATCAAAAGGCGGGTATATATCTTTTCTGTGCAATGCCCTATCCAATATTAGCTGACCTTCAGTAATGTATCCTGTCAAGTCGGGTATTGGATGCGTTTTATCATCTCCAGGCATGCTTAATATTGGAAACTGCGTTACGCTTCCTTTCCTCCCCTTGATTCTCCCTGCTCTCTCATAGATGGTTGATAGGTCGGTGTACATGTATCCAGGATATCCTCTTCTGCCAGGCACTTCATTCCTTGCGCTTGCTATCTCCCTAAGCGCCTCTGCGTAATTAGTCATGTCTGTAAGTATTACAAGCACATGCATATCTTTTTCGAATGCCAAGTACTCAGCAGTTGTAAGCGCCATACGTGGCGTGATAAGCCTTTCAACGGAAGGATCATCAGCAAGATTCAGGAACAGCACTGTCCTATCAAGCGCTCCGCTTTTTTCAAAGCTCTTCATGAAGAAATATGCTTCCTCATATGTAATGCCCATCGCAGCGAACACCACTGCGAATGCGCTTTCTTCGCCTAACACAGTCGCCTGCCTTGCAATCTGCACAGCAAGCTCGTTATGCGGCAAACCTGCGCCTGAGAAGATAGGCAGTTTTTGGCCTCGCACAAGCGTGTTCATACCATCTATTACCGATATGCCAGTTTGAATGAATTCGTTTGGCTGCGCTCTTGAATATGGATTGATCGCATTCCCCCCAATATCAATCTTCTCCTGCGCTATGATTTTAGGACCCTTATCTCTCGGCTCACCCAATCCATTGAACACTCTTCCAAGCATTTCATCGCTAACCCCTAACTGCAAAGTTTCCCCAAGAAACCTTACTCTTGTCGTTGGCACATCAATTCCAGTTGTCGAACCAAATATTTGCACAACCGCAAGCCCTTTTGATGTATCAAGCACCTGCCCCTTAACGCGCTCTCCGCTGGGCAGAATGATTTCAACAAGCTCGTTGTATGCCGCGTTAGGAACATCTTTGACAAACAACAAAGGTCCAGCGATCTGCTCAACAGTTTGGTATTCCTTAATTAATGTTCTGCTCTCAACCATCTTATGCACCCCTATTTCTTAATTCATTCATTTTTTCATCAATCTCTTTCCACACTTTCTCGAATTCTTTCTCCATTTTTGAATCGGAGCTTATCTCCTTTAATCTTGCAATTCTCTCAAACAGCCCCTGCTCCTTAAGTATTTCTTTGTATGGCACGCCTAAATTAATCGTATCTATAATTCTTTTATGCATTCGCAGTATGGATTTCAACATCAAGTACTGTTTCTTTATAGGCGTGTACATATCATAATCAACGAATGCGCTCTGCTGCAGGAAATCTTCCCTCAGCATTCTTGCAGTTCCTAACACTGCCTGTTCGGTTTCAGGCAATGCATCAGGCCCAACTAATTGCACAATCTCCTGCAGTTCCGCCTCCTTTTGCAGAAGCTTCATAGCTTCATTCCTTTTTTCAACAAAATCCTGCGCAGCATTTTTGCCATACCATTCGACCAACGAATCCAAGTACAGCGAATAACTTTTGAGCCAGTGTATGGCTGGAAAGTGCCTCCTGTACGCAAGCGGCGCATCAAGAGCAAGAAATACCTTAGTAACTCTTAATGTGTTCTGAGACACCGGTTCAGATATATCGCCGCCAGGAGGCGACACTGCCCCAATCATTGTGATGGATCCCAATCTCTTATCATCGCCTAAGCATACAACTCTTCCAGCTCGCTCGTAAAACTCAGCCAACCTCCTACCAAGATATGCAGGATATCCTTCTTCACCGGGCATCTCCTCCAATCTCCCACCGATTTCTCTCATCGCTTCCGCCCATCTGGACGTTGAATCAGCCATCAGCGCGACATCGTAGCCCATGTCTCTGTAATACTCAGCAATAGTAACGCCTGTGTATATGCTTGCTTCACGCGCAGCCACTGGCATGTTTGAGGTATTGGCAATCAATACAGTCCTCTCCATCAACGGCTTTTTGGTTCTTGGGTCCTCCAACTCAGGAAATTCTGTAAGCACTTCAGTCATCTCGTTCCCTCTCTCACCGCATCCTATGTATACAACAATTTGCGCATCGCTCCATTTCGCAAGGCTTTGCTGCGTAACTGTTTTTCCAGAACCGAAAGGCCCAGGTATGCATGCAGCGCCTCCTTTTGCAATGGGAAAGAATGTATCAACAACGCGCTGCCCAGTGCTTAACAGCACATTTGGGGGAAGCTTTTCTGCATATGGCCTGCGTTTCCTTACTTCCCATCTCTGCATTAATGTAACCTTATGCTCTTTTTTAGGCCCCTTAATCACTGCAACAACATCTTCTACTTTGTACTCACCGCTTTTTATCGACTTAATTTGCCCATGAACTCCATAGGGCACCATTATTTTGTGCAGTATTGTATCAGTTTCCTGCACTGTGCCCAGCACATCCCCTTCTTTCACATGGGCGCCTTTTTTCACCACTGCTTTAAACTCCCATTTCTTTCTCCTGCTTAATGTATTTACGGTAACGCCTCTTGTAATGAACGCTCCGCTCTTCTTTTCAATTTTATTAAGGGGTCTTGCAATCCCATCCATGATTGATTTGAGCAACCCTGGCCCAAGCTCTACTGCAAGCGCCCTGCCGGTATTTTTCACAGGTTCGCCAGGACGTATGCCTGCTGTATCCTCATACACCTGTATTGTTGCGTCATCTCCATTTAGGCGGATGATTTCTCCAATCAATCCTTCATTGCCAACCTTAACTACATCATACATTTTTGCACCGCTGATTCCGGATGCAACCACTACTGGACCTGAGATTCTCTTTATTATTCCCATCTTTTCCACCTTCTATAATCATTTCTTCTTAAGGTCAAATCCAAGCGCTCTCTTCACTAAATTGCTGAGGCTCTCACTCTCAACAGTTCTGCTTCCATAATTTGGAACCGTAATAACGCTGGGTTTTGCGACAACCTCCAATTTTTTCTTGAGCGCCCAATTCAACGATGAGTATGACCCATCATCGATAATTATTATGCCAACATCTTCCCTTTGCAGCAATCTTTCAACCAATTCAGTCATATTATCAACAGCATCGCTGTAATACTGCTCCTTAACTCCTGCCAACCCCAATCCAAGACATATCTCCTTTGAACCAATAACCACAGTTTTCACTATTCATCACCATATGATTTTGCGTTTTATCTGTTCAGCGCTTAGGACATTCTTTGCTACTGCAATGCTCCTAATATTTCTCCTTTCAATGTCTAAAAGTTTTATGAATCCAATTACTCCCGCGAGCGAGAATGGATTAACATTGCCTTTTCTTATTATATCCTTAAGCATCATTCTATCATACAGCTCCTCCATCCATGATAGGTCTTCATTGCTTTCGCTATACAATTTTTGCAAGCCGAACAGCTTAATTAAAGCTTCCCTGCCCTTGCTTATCGCATTAATTATTTGCGATGCATGAATGCTGCCGCCATCTATAAACTTTACTTCCTTTTCCTTCCTGATTGCAATATCAAAATTCTTGTAGTCGATGATGCTCTCGATATATTTTTTAACTTCCCATTCATCATGCGCATCGCACAATTTTTTCAGGGCGCAGATCCGTTCGTAATACGAACGCTCAACATCCTCCACGATTCGATCGTAAGTTTTTGATTCCTTGCTAATCGCATATCCCATATTAGAAACGATTCTGCATAATAACTCAACATCTTTGATTTCCCTTAATGCATCGAGCTTTCTCCTAACATCGCCAGCATTCACATAACTGCCAAATTTCCTCCCTTTCATCACTTCGAGAAACAGGTTCTTGAGATTATACACATCAAACCTGCCTATCACTACATAAAGCATTTTTCTCTTGTTATCGTCCTTCATCATTCTCTCTATCATACCTGTTTTCTCGCTGAAACGCTTCATCACTGCATGGCTTATCAGCATAACCCCTTTATGCTTTAACCGCAGTTCATCCAAGTAAGGCCCGTAAGCAGTGCCCATAAGAATCTCTACCATTGCGTCAACGCTCTGCACATCGCACAGGTTTTCCATCACCCTATGTGTGAGCAGGTGCGGCCGCGCGGCGCGCAACCGCGCATTTATATACCCATACTCTCTCGCACGTTGGTATATGTTCATTCAGCTATCCCTCACTTGAACAGTTTGCGGTAGATGTAAATCTTTGCTGCATCCTCTTTATCTTTGAGCAATGTGGAGAATGTTAAATCGATGAGCACATTTATATCCTTCCTTTTAATGATTATGCCTCCCGCTATGCTGTTATCAATCTTAACTGAATCTTTCTTGCCTGCAACGCTCTTTACAACTTTTGCATCATCTTTATTGCATATTATCTCGAACGTATCTCCGCCGAGCTCTCTAACGCCTTTTTTGTACAGGTTTGCGATCACTTTTGAATATTTGCTTTTGCTCCTCCTCAAACTTTTTAGTTTGCTGAATGCTTTGTCCATGATTGAGTTCGCAACCTTCTCTTTCTCTGTTTGCAATCCCTTCTTTGCTTTGAGCTCAGCAGATGAGACCATCTCATTAATCATCTTGTTTAGCTCAGATTCGTACTCATCAATCTCCTGCATGCGTTTCCTGTTCAGCTCTTTCTTGGCTTGCTTAATCCTGCGCTCTGATTCATCTTTCGCTTCGCTAATAATATGTTTTGCTTTATCCTTTGCTTCGCGGATTATTGAATCGCCGATATCTCCGATTCTCATCATAATCACTTTAGTGCGCTGCACCACTGACTGCGCCGGCCAAAGGACCTCCGACCATCACGATGAGCATTGCTGATATCGCAAGAGCAAGTATGGCCGTTGTTTCAGGCAACGCTACATATATCAGCATGTTGCCGGCAAGCTCAGGTCTTTCAGCGATCGCTCCAACCGCAGAACTGCCTATCGCGGACTGCGCGTTGCCTGTGGCAATCGCTCCCAAAGCCATGCTTAAGCCAGCGCCAATGGCTGTAAGGCCAATAGCCCATCCATAATCCACTATGTTTGTCAATTCAGCTGCCATTTATTTCACCTCATTTTTAATCCTAAACGGATTGAACATGATGCCTCCCCCCTTAAAGAATTTGGAGAAGAACTCAACTGCATGCAACCTGCCACCCTGTATGAGGGATTCAAATGCCGCTAAGCATATTGCGGCAAAATGCCCTACCCCGAACGCAATCACAGTAAGTACCATAAGCAATCCTTGAGATGGGTCAGGTCGCATAATATTAATAAGAAATGCAAGTATTACTCCGGACAATCCAACTGCCGCGATTCGCGTGTATGACATAACATTTGCCAACAGCCCAGGCACTTCAATTATCCCGACTGCGCCTTCCGTTGCAACTATGCCTAACAGCGATATGATAGAAATGATTCCTCCCACCTGCACATCCACTATCATAGCGATCACTCCAAGCTCAAGAGCCACCCAGCATATTTTTGCAAGCGCATGCTTGAAATCCTTATGCCTAATCCCTTCGATTGCTGACAACGCGTTGCCTAGCATAAGATGCACTGCGCCTAACGCAATCGTCAGAAACAATAAATTCATAACTCCGTGCAATCGGTTTATGATTGGAAAATGCACTCCAAACAGCACATATTCGAGTTCAAACCCGAAGAATTCCCCAAACACAACTCCCCATAAAATGCCCCAGAAAGATGAATATGTTATCACTTGCATTATATCTTTGAGTATCCCATTCATTTTCTTAGAAAAGTACAACGATCCTGCAAGGAGCACGATTGAGTAACCTATATCTCCAACAATCATCCCGAATATGAGCGGGAGCGTGATTGCAATAAGCCATGTCGGGTCGATCTCATCACTGCGCGGTATGGACACAAAAGTGAGAAGCGATTCAAACGGTTTGAGTTTTGGCGGCGTTTTAAGCGATGTGGGCGCAAGCTCCCCGTGGCGTGGCTTATGGAATGATATTGCCGCGTATTTTTCGTGCTTCTCCATCGCATCCCAAATTATTTTTTTATCACTCTTCCTTATCCAGCCCTCTATAAAATACAATGCGGAGCTCTCTCCAAATTTAGAGATTACTTTTGCGCGCTCGATGAGCACATCATACTTGTCATATTCCTCCTCAACAGAACTGATTATGCGAGAGAGTTTTGAACGCAAAGATTCCTCAATATGCGAGATGTTCTTATCAATGCGCGCCAGCTCTTTTTCATTTTCTGCGATCTCTAAATTAATATCAGCAATCTCTTCTTTGGGCAGGGGCATCTCAATCAATCCATATGTTTTTGCAATATCCATAATCATCCCTGCATCATCCCTGCCCCCTCCTATTATTATATACCCCTTGCCTGCATTTCTATCTATGCTGAATTCAAAATCGAGGTTTTTCTCTTCGCACAACAGAACAATTTCCTTGATTTTTTGAGGATTTGTTTCGAACAGGTGCACGCATATTCTATCGCTTTTAGGCAGAGCCGTAA
Organism: archaeon; assembly: GCA_024274875.1. Lineage (GTDB taxonomy): Archaea > Micrarchaeota > Micrarchaeia > CAILAH01 > CAILAH01 > JAJSAH01. The sequence goes on along the minus strand of JAJSAH010000010.1, from coordinate 2,156 downwards.
TACGAGTTCTTCTTAATATGCCCAAGAGTTGAATGCGTTTTGAAATGCTCTTTGCATCATTCTTTAATTTATTAATCTCAACATTCTGCCCGATGATTTGCTCCAATTCACTCCTTGAATATTTTGCTGAACCGCGCTCGCTGACTCCCAATTCACGGGCGATTGCTTTCACATCGCGCAGCATTTTTGCCTCCTTAGATAACTCATCAAGTTCGGAAGACGGCACAGCGTTGCGAATCCAATCATCTTTATCTTCAACAAGTTTAAGGTGCACCATGCCCAGATTATGGAGCAACTCAACTATTTGCTTTGCATGGCTCTTTAACACAACAATTTCTACTTTAAGCATTCTTTCAGGATACATTCAGCTCTCACTCCAGAATAATATCAACTATTTTATCGGCAATCTTATCTCTAATGGATGCCCTTACTCCTCTAATATTTTTTATTTTGCGCGCATTTTTTTCCATGATTTTATGGATTTTTTTATCTGCCTCTTTTTCAGCGCGCTTATGCATCTCTTTCTTCTCTTTTTCAACCTCAGTCCTCCAAATCTCCTCCATCTCCACGATTTTTGCATCGCACTCGCTTCTAATTCTGTCTGCCTCTTTTTTTGCGTCTTCGATGATATTTTCAGCTTTAATCTCCTTATCCTTAAGCTCTTTCAACTCTTTGTTCATACAATCACTCACTCCTCTTAATAATTACAACAGTTTTTTTAAGCATGTGTTCGTTTGGCACAAGATGCACCGTCTTTTTATCAACAATCTCTGTGTATACCGAACCAACTTTAGCAACGATGCCCTTAACATCGCCAATTTTTACATAATCCCCTTCTTTCACTTTTCCCCTGCTTTTCAAATATTCGCCTGCTGATATATTCGGCAATACATCTCGCGTTAATAAATAACCGCCAATCACAAGTGCAGCTGTAATCCCTAAACTGATTACAGCAATAAGTATTTCAAGCGGTATTGCAGCAAATCCCAGCTGAGAAAGCGCCATAGTCAGCGCAATCAAATATACATAATATTTAACTGCAAGACCAACTGTTCCTGAGAGGTTGATTTGCAGTTCTTTAAATGATGCGCCAAACCGTTCATCAGACAGGACAATCAATGTTATGTTCTCCGCAATCTCAGCAATCATAATCCCAAACACGATTATAATCAGCGCGCCGAGTATATTAGATGAATACTTTACAACTTCTATGAGTATCTCTGATATGGGAGTCAATCCTATCAGGTCAAGAACTATAAGTATTGCAATAGTGTATATGATGTATTTGAGCAGGCTTGCAAGAAGAGACCTAACTCCTTTCTCAAGCCCAATCTCCTCCTCCATCTCTTCCAGCCCAGTTTCCCTCGCCTTTCGCGATATGGTTTTTTCGTACAGCTTGATTATGAGGTTCTCAACGATCCTGCCAGCGAGATACCCTATAACCAAAATCCCTACAGAAATAGCCAATGTGTATACATCGAGATTGAGCACCATTACAAACGCACCCTTAGGCTATTATTACCCGAGTTAATTTTTAAATTGTTTACTCTGATAACGCCATCTTCACTGTATGAATACTCAACTGGCGATTCATTGAACAGAGCTTTTTTGGGCATTTTGCTTGCGCGAAGCTGGACATCGCACATAAGCCCCAACCCATCATGCTCGATGTTCAGCATGATTTCATTGTTTTCCTCAATCCTGTTCAACACTTCAATATTAATCTCACCAGCTCCGCATCTATAATTATCCAATCTCATTCTTCCCCATTCCGTTGGGATATACGGCTTTACTAATAAGTAGTCTGGTTTGATGTTGCTTATTCCGAACAATCCTTTAACGATGCAGTCAATATACCGCGATGCAGACCATGCTTGTATTTCATTTGTGTGAGGCAGCGGTGCAGGCGCATCTCCATCATACACTTCATACAAATAATCTCCCGGATTGCTGCGCAGTTCCGCGCATTTTCTGATGATTTCTAGACCCATGTAATTTCCGTTTAACAATAGCGTCTGCGCCAACTCGTATGATTGAAACGGCCATACGCCTCCGCGTTGGTATGATTTTGGATTGTAATCCTTGTCATCTTTTGACCTGGTTCTGATTCCATGATTGCTCTTTGGCATAAACTCGCGGGAAGTAAGCAATGATTG